>DATHQA010000234.1:0-5531 GCA_035483375.1 Rhizomicrobium sp.
GCAGCACCGCCCACGCGCGCGATCGTCTCGCCGATTTCTTCGGCCAGCGCAGTCGAGGCAGGCGAGGTTTCGAACACGGCGCCATCTTTGGGCTCACCGCGGCCTTGCGGAATTGCAAGCCCTGCCTGCGGAAACGGCGCGAGCGCGAAGGCGAGTTTGCCGTCGGCCACCGTCACCATGCGCTCGCACCAGCCTTTCGGCGTGTGGACATATTGGCGAACGGGCAGCGCATCGAAGAATTCATTCGCGATGGGAAACAAAGGGCGATCGGTCAGGCTTTCGTCGAAGCGATCGAGCCATTTCACATTGCTGGGAAGTTTTTCCTGCTGAATCTTCCGAAGCGTCGGACTCGATTCGATGAGCACCACCTCAATCGCATCGAGAAACTCCGGCACGATCTTCGCCGCGCGCAACGCATCGGCCATGAGCGTGCCGCGTCCCGGCCCAAGCTCCACGAGATGCGCGCGCGTGGGCCGTCCCTGATCGAGCCAGCATTGCACGGCCCAAAGCCCCAACAGTTCGCCGAAGATCTGGCTCACTTCCGGCGCGGTCGTGAAATCGCCGCGCGCGCCGATAGGCTCGCGCGATGCATACACGCCGCTTTCAGGATCGTGCAGCGCCATGGTCATGAATTGCGCGACGGAAATCGGGCCTTGCGCCGCGATGAGACGCGCGATGCGCTCCGCCAATTTCACGCGCGTTTTTCCCGGAACGCATACCAATAGAAATAGGCCGCGATGAGGAACATCGGAATCGAAAGCGACATGCCGACGCTGAACCAGCCGAAATACACCGTGTCGGAATCGCGGAAGAATTCGACGAAGCCGCGAAACAATCCGTAGCCCGTGAGGAAAATCGCGACCATCAATCCCGGCCGTTCCTGCGCGCGGAACACGCGCAACGCAATCTGTATGATCGTGAACAGCAGCAAGCCTTCAAGCGCCGCTTCATATAATTGACTCGGATGACGCTGCAACGCATCGGGCGCGCGCGGGAAGATCATCGCCCATGGCACATTCGTGGGCTTTCCCCACAATTCGCCATTGATGAAATTGGCAATGCGCCCGAAGAACAATCCCACCGGCGTCACCACCGCGAACAGATCGCCGATCTTCGCATAATCAAGGCCGCGTTTGCGGCAGAACAGATAGATCGCGAGCATGACGCCGAACATGCCGCCGTGAAACGACATGCCGCCTTCCCATGCCGCGATGATCTTGATCGGGTTTTCGAGATAGCCCATCGGCAGGCCCGCGCAGGCGGGCGAGGTGCCCCAGATGCCGCAGAAGAACGTGCCGTAGATAAGCACGAAGCCGAGCCGCCCACCGAGGATGACGCCGAGTGTCGCCCACACGACGAGATCGCCGATCTCGTCCTCCGTCGCAGGCGGCTTGCCGCCGAAAACGGGGCTCGTCCACAGGGTTTTGTCGCGCAGCATGAGGATGACAAGGCCCCAGCCGAGCAGCAGTCCCGTGATGTAGGACAGCGCATACCAGCGGATCGCGAGCGGCCCGAGGTGAATGAGCACCGGGTCGATGTGGGGGTAGTTGAGCAGTGCTGGTGTCATGGTCCCTGCGAATAGCGAATGGCGAGTTGCGAACAGAATCCCCATTCGCTACTCGCCACTCGCCATTCGCCCTTGTAAAGTACCCCCATGCAGACCGACAACCCGTTCCTCGATTCCCTCGCGCGCATGTTCACCGACGCCGCCGGCGCCGCCGGCAGTGTGCGCACCGAAGTCGAAACCTTCGCGCGTTCGCGCATGGAGAAACTCGTCGCCGACATGAATCTCGTGCCGCGCGAAGAGTTCGAGGCTGTCAAGGCGATGGCCGCCAAGGCGCGCATGGAGAATGAAGCGCTCGCAAGCCGCATCGCGGACCTCGAAGCGAAACTCGCCGCGCGCACCGATTCGTGAATCCGACCCAAGGCTTTGAAACCTGTGGGTTATCTGAACTGTCCCAAAGCGGTTGCGGGCGGACTCTTGTGCCCCCGCAAAATCTTGTGTCAGGGTCATCGCGACTGCTTCGTTTTCGAAACACCGCCGGAGTTGGCCGATGATTCCGCACGAGGAACCGCAGACTTCATCCTTCCATCCGCTCGATCTGCTCGAGCGGACGGTGGAGGACAATGGCTGGCCCTTCGAGCGCAGCGGCAAGGATGAATTGAACCTTTCCGTCGCGGGGCGGTGGTGCGATCACCATTTCTGCTTCACCTGGCGGGAGGATCTGCAATCGCTGCATCTGTCGAGCGCGTTCGACATGCGCGTGACCGACCAGCGCAAACACGATGTGGCGGCGCTGCTCATGTATGTGAATGCGCGGCTGTGGATCGGCCATTTCGATCTGTGGGTCGATGACGGACAGATATTGTTCCGTCACGCGATGATCTTCCCCGAAGCGCATGTGAGCGCGTCGCAATGCGAAGCGCTGCTCAATCTCGCAGTTGAGGCTTGCGAACATTATTACCCGGCGTTCCAATTCGTGCTGTGGGGCGGAAAAACCGCCGAGGAAGCCGTGGCGGCTGCGGTGCTGGAGTGCGCCGGACAGGCGTAGAAAGATTCCATCGCCCCCATCGGGGGAGAGGGCTGGGTGAGGGGGGTGTCGATGTCAAACTCAATGACGCGATATCTCTCTCAACTCTCGCCACGATGTATTTTTGAAATTCTGTGCATTGGCACCACCCCCTCACCCTGCCCTCTCCCCCTGCGGGGGCGAGGGAGAATGTTGTGAGTATTCTTCTCATCGGCGCTGGCCACATGGGGCAAGCCCTGCTCAAGGGCTGGATCGCGCGCGGCATCGGCCCGATCGCGGTGGTGGAACCCACGCTGTCTCCCGAATTGAAGAAACTCGCCAAACGCGGCGGCGTGAAATTGTCGGCGCGATTGCGCGACGTTCGCCCGCGTGTCTGCGTCGTGGCGCTGAAACCGCAAATCCTCAAAACCGAAATGGAATCCTTGCGCGGCATTGCCGAACACGCACTCATGATTTCGATTGCGGCTGGTACGACGACGAAAGCGCTTGCAAGCGCGTGGGGACGCAAGGCACGTATCGTGCGTGCGATGCCGAACACGCCCGGCGCCGTCGGACGCGGCATCACCGCGCTTTATGCATCGACGAATGTGAACGCGAAGGATCGCGTGCTGGCGGAGAAATTGCTCGCAGCGCTCGGCGAGACTTTATGGGTGAAAAAAGAATCGCTCATCGATTCCGTGACGGCGGTTTCGGGCTCAGGTCCCGCTTATGTGTTCCTGCTTGTCGAAGCGATGGCGGAAGCGGCGCAGTGTGAAGGCCTGCCGCGCGATGTCGCGATGAAACTCGCGCGTGCAACGGTTGCGGGATCGGGCGCGCTGCTCGATGCGGATAAATCTTCTGCCGCCGATCTGCGCCGCGCCGTCACAAGCCCCGGCGGAACGACCGAAGCGGCGCTGAAAGTGCTGATGGCCGATGACGCATTGTCCGCACTCATATCGCGCGCGATTGCGGCGGCCCGGAAGAGGGCGGAGGAGTTGGGCAAAACCTGATTGTCATCCCCGGCTGAGCATTGCGAAGCAATGCGAAGGGAAGGGGACCCAGGTGGTTCAACCGGTTCTCTCTCGAAAAATTTTTCCACGCCTTCTTTGTCATGAAAATCTGGGTCCCCTTCCCTCGCACTCGCATGAATGCTCGTGCTCGCCGGGGATGACAGTTGTGTTTAAACCGGTAACCGCAACATCGCGCGCAAGCCGCCAGATGGACTGTCATGCAACGTCAGATCGCCCCCATGCGCACGCGCAATGTCGCGCGCAATCGCCAAACCCAAACCCACGCCCCCCGTTTGCAGGTTGCGCCCTTCATCAAGGCGATGAAACGGACGGAACGCTTCCTCGCGCCGCGATTCCGGAATGCCAGGTCCGTCATCATCGACGAGAATGTCTACGGCATGTTCGTCACGTTCCACCGATACCGCGACGCGCTTGCCATGCTTCAGCGCATTGTCCACGAGATTGGTGATGCAACGCCTCAGTGCATTGCGCTTCACCGTGAGCATGAGATGTTCGGGTGTCGCAACCGCGATGCGCCCTTCGCCGCGCCGCGCGCGCGCCGCGGCATCCGCCGCCTCGCGCACGAGATAACCGAGATCGGCATTCACCGCCTCCTCGCCGCCTTCGCCGCGCGCGAATTGCAGATATTCGTCGAGCATCTTCTCCATCTCGAAAATATCTATGCGCAGCGCGGCGGTATCGGCGCTGTCCGGCATCATCGCGAGTTGCAGCTTGATGCGCGTGAGCGGCGTTTTGAGATCGTGGCTCACGCCCGCGAGCATGTCGGTGCGCTGCTGCACGAAGCGTTCTATGCGTTCGCGCATCGTAAGGAAAGCGCGCGCCGCACTGCGCACTTCGCTTGCGCCATAAGGCTTGAAATCGGGCACGGCGCGGCCTTTGCCGAAACTTTCCGCCGCAATCGCTAGTCGCTCAATGGGCCTCACCTGATTGCGCAGGAACAGGATCGCGATGCCGACAAGCACGACCGACGATCCCACCATCCACAATATGAATATGTCGGGACTCGAAACCGTCACGCGCTCGCGCGGCACGATGATGCGCAACACGCCGCCATTCACTTCGACGCCGATATGGAATGTGCTGCCGCGCCGCCGCGTTTCGAAATGCCGCGTGCCGCCCAATTGTTCGGCGATGACGGAATCGAGCGCCTCGTCGATCGAAGATACGAAACGATGCCTGCGCGTGGGCGGCACAAGCTGCGCGCCGGGCAGGAACGTCACGTCGTAACGCAATTGCCGCGCCGCGAGCGCCCGCATCTGCGCACGCTGTACCGGCGGATATTTGTTCTCGATCGCCGTGAGCAGCGCCACATCGGCGGCCACATCGATCGCCATGCGCTGCGTCGTGATGTCGAGATCGCGTTCGAAGAACACGTAGGACACGATGCCCTGCAATATCACGACGGGCATCACGATGATGATGAGCGAACGCCAGAAAAGCCCGCGCGGCAGGAAGCGCTTGACCGTCTGGAACGGATGGAATTCGAAGCGCGCCATCACGCGACCGTATCGGGCACGAGCACATAGCCCACGCCGCGCACCGTTTGCAGGTAGAGAGGCAGCTTCGGATCGTCCTCGATCTTGCGGCGCAATCGCGTCACTTGCACATCGATGGACCGTTCGAGCGTCACGCCAAGCCGTACGCACAGATCGGCGCGGGAAAATGCGCGCCCCGCATTCGCCGCGAACAATTGCAGCAGGGCCGCTTCCGAACTCGTGAGCTTCACGGGCTTGCCCTTGCGGCGCAATTGCGCGCGTTCGGGATCGAACACGGCCTGGCCCATGCGCACTTCGCGATGGGCGGAGTGTTGCGTCGGCGTCACGCGGCGCAGCAGGCCTTCCACACGCAACAGCAATTCGCGCGGCTCGAACGGTTTGGGCAGATAATCGTCCGCGCCATGTTCGAGCCCCGCAATGCGATCCTGCGGCTCGCCGCGCGCCGTCAACATGAGAATAGGCACCTGCGAATGCGTGCGCACGAAGCGCGTGAG
>DATHQA010000235.1:0-3593 GCA_035483375.1 Rhizomicrobium sp.
TTGCCATTCAAAAAATTCGGGGGAGCTATATCGCGATAAAGTAGGGGAGCTTCTGTTGCCCGGTGCTCCCCATGCAAACAGGCCTCTGCCGGGTTGCCATTCAAAAAATTCGGGGGAGCTATATCGCGATAAAGTAGGGGAGCTTCTGTTGCCCGGTGCTCCCCCGAAACCGCGCTTGTCTAACCTAGGTTAGGCAGCGAGGGCCATTTCGTTGTCGTTGGCACCTGTACGATTAGCCCGATAACGGCGGATACCATACCGAGAGAAAGGAATGCCTTTACACGTCCGTCGATCCTGTTTCGCCCCCACAAATGCCTGCCCGCGAGCGGGCATATGGTGGAGGCGCCGGGTACCGCCCCCGGGTCCGGGCCGCTTATTGCGCAACCGTTTATCGCTATAGTCCGGGCAAGCCCGAACGCACCGAATATAGGCGCTGAGGCTTAATTTTTGAAGCCAGGCGATTTAGCCGCGTAAAGCCTCGATAATGTCGAGGATCGCGGCGCGGGCGTCTTCAAGAACGGCGCGTTTGTCGACAGCGAGCGCGACGGTCGTCGCTGCTTCGATGAACGCGCCGAGAAGAATGGATGCGGTGAGTTCGGGATTGCGGATGCGCGATGCGCCTGCGTTCTGCAAACTCTGCAGCATCGCGATGAGCGCGCCGAACGCGAAACGCTTTTCGATCTCACGCCATTGCGCCGCGCCGATTACCGTCGGCGCTTCGTGGAAAATGATGCGCGCGATGTGCGGCTCCGCCGCTATTTCAAGCATCGCGGAAGCGCCCGCGCGAAGTTGCCGCCACGGATCTGTCTCGGCAGACGCGATGACCGCCGTGCGATTCATCAAATCCTGTTCGACGGCTTCGGCGACGGCACGGAACAGGCCCTTCTTGTCCTTGAAGTGATGATAGATCGCGCCCGTCGTGGCATTGGCCGCGCGAGCGATCTCGACAAGCGAAGCAGCGGCGAAACCATCTCGCACGAAAATCTCCCACGCCGAGGCGATGATCGCGGCGCGCGTGGCCTCTGCGCTGATGTCCCGGCGGCTCCATTGGCTTGACATAATATGATTATACTACATAATTCAGTTATGTGAAGGCGGAGCCGCAGTCATGTTCGGGACCATTGTTCTTGGAGTCGGAAGCCTCTTCTTCATCGCTACTGGCCTCAACGCGTTTGCCGCGCCCGCGCAATTCGCCGCCCGGCTAGGCCTGAGTCTGCCCGGTGCGGACGGCGTGAATGAAATCCGGGCCCAGTATGGCGGATTCTTCCTCGCTGCAGGGCTTTTCGTGGCTGGGACACTGCTGAGCCACCTGCCGCGCCAAGGGGGCCTCGCGCTCATGGTCGTCATTTTCGGCGGTCTAATCGGCGGCCGGCTTGCCAGCCTCGCGCTAGACCGCAGCTTTGCAGGCTATAGCCCCACGATCCGGGCGCTGTTCGTCATCGATTCTTGTGGATTTCTGGCTTCGCTGATTGCGCTTACGCACGCGGTTTGAGCGATACCATTTCCCGGCCCGGGCATTAAACTGGCCACGGAATCGGAAAACCATGCGCCAATATCACGACCTCATGGAAACGGTGCTCAAGCGCGGCGCGGAGAAGCGCGACCGCACGGGCACGGGCACGCTGTCGATCTTCGGCCATCAGATGCGTTTCGATCTGGCGGAGGGTTTTCCGCTCGTCACGACGAAAAAGCTTTATGTCAAGGCCATCATATATGAGCTGTTGTGGTTCCTGCGCGGCGACACGAATGTGCGCTATCTGCAGGAGCATGGCGTCGGCATCTGGGACGAATGGGCCGACGCGCAAGGCGAGCTTGGGCCCGTGTACGGCTATCAATGGCGTTCGTGGCCGAACGGGCAGGGCGGGACGATCGATCAAATCTCGCAGCTCATCGCGGATATCGAACGCAATCCGGATTCGCGCCGCCTTATCGTGACGGCGTGGAATCCCGCCGATGTGCCGAAAATGGCGCTGCCGCCATGCCATTGCCTGTTCCAGTTCTATGTCGCGAACGGACGGCTTTCGTGCCAGCTTTATCAGCGCTCCGCCGATATTTTCCTCGGCGTGCCGTTCAATATCGCGTCCTATGCGCTGCTCACAATGATGGCGGCACAGGTGACGGGGCTTGAGCCGGGCGAATTCGTGCACACATTCGGCGACGCGCATCTTTATCTGAACCATCTCGATCAGGCGCGCGAGCAATTGACGAGGCGGCCCTATCCTTCGCCGCGCATGGCGATCAATCCGGATGTGAAGGACATCTTCGAGTTCAAATACGAGGATTTCAAACTCGAGAATTATCAGGCCCATCCGCATATCAAGGCGGAAGTGTCGGTGTGAGCGCATTTGCGATACGTCCCGCGCGTGCGGGCGATGAAGAGACGATTCGTGCGCTGCTTTACGAACTCGCCGAATACGAAAAGCTGACGGACAAATTCACGATCACGAATGAGATCGTTACGCGCGATTATCTGAATGCGCGGCCGCTCATCCAATGCGAGCTCGCTTTGGAAGGCGAAGCGCCAATCGGCATCGCGACATGGTATTTCACTTATAGCAGTTTCGCGGCAAAGCGCGGCATCTATCTCGAAGATCTGTTCGTGCGGCCGCAATTTCGCGGGCGCGGCTATGGCAAGGCGTTGCTTGCTCATGTGGCGGCGCGCGCATGCGAGCACGGGACGGATCGTGTCGATTGGGCCGTGCTCACATGGAACGCGCCTGCGATCGCATTCTATGAAAGCCTCGGCGCGAGAGCCGTGAGCGATTGGCATATTTATCGCTTGACGGGTGATGCGCTCGCAAAAATGTGCAAGCCATGATCGTCTCGCTCGTGCTTGCCATGGCCGAAAACGGCGTCATTGGAAAAGACGGCGCGCTGCCCTGGCGAATCCCGGAAGACATGCGTCATTTCAAATCGCTCACGATGGGAAAGCCCTGCATCATGGGCCGCAAGACTTGGGATAGCTTGCCGAAGAAACCGTTGCCGGGGCGCGATAACGTCGTCGTCACGCGCGACAGGAATTTTCGCGGCGCGGATGCACACATTGCACATTCTTTCGACGAAGCCATCGCGCAGACGGGCAATGCGGACGAAATCATGGTCATAGGTGGCACGGAAATATACGCGGCCGCTCTACCGCACGCGCACCGCATTTATCTCACGGAAATCCACGCCGCATTCGACGGCGACGCAATAATGCCGCCGTTCGATGAAAAAATCTGGCAGGAAACCGCGCGCGAAATGCATGCGGGCGAGCCGTCCTTCAGTTTCGTAACGCTGGAGCGGCGCGCGCAATCGCGCTAGGCTGCCGCAAACAATAAGGGTGGGACGTTCATGGAAGAACTGGCGAGCGGCCTCGGGTTTCCCGAAGGCCCCGTGGCGATGGATGATGGTTCGATCATCCTTGTCGAAATGGGTGCGGGCAAAATCACGCGCATCAAAAAGGATGGTTCGCGTCACACGGTCGCCGAGCCGGGCGGCGGACCGAACGGTCTCGCAATTGGGCCGGATGGCGCGCTTTATGTCTGCAACAATGGCGGCAATTTCGAAATCCACGAACGTGACGGGCTCATGATTCCCGGCCACACGCCGTC
>DATHQA010000236.1:0-8155 GCA_035483375.1 Rhizomicrobium sp.
AAGCGCAGTAAGGCGTTGCAGACGCAAATCGAGAATGGCTCTGGCCTGTTCTTCGGTAAGTCTGATCGTGCCGTCTGCTTCCACTATATGGCGAGGGTCAGCGATGAGTAGCACAAGCGGCGTTACGTCTTTTGCGGGCCACGCGCGCGCCATCAATCCTTCGCGGGCGGCGTTTGCATCGGGCGCAGAACGGATCAGCGCAATCACCTCGTCGATATTCGCAACTGCGACGGCAAGACCAACCAGCACATGACCGCGATCGCGCGCTTTGGCGAGTTCGAAGCGCGTGCGTCTGGTGACGACCTCCTCCCGGAATGCGACAAACGCCGCAATCATCGCTTTGAGATTCATCAACTCCGGCTTGCCGCCGTTCAGCGCCAGCATGTTGACGCCGAAGCTCGTCTGCAATTCGGAGAAACGATAAAGCTGGTTCAGCACGACATCGGACGAAGCTTCGCGCTTCAGTTCGATGACGACGCGCATGCCGTGGCGGTCGCTTTCGTCGCGGATATCGGAGATGCCTTCGATGCGTTTCTCGCGCACGAGTTCGGCGATGCGCTCCTGCATGCGCGCCTTGTTCACCTGATAGGGGATTTCAGTGACGATGATGGCTTCGCGGTCCTTGCGGATTTCCTCCACATGACAGCGCGCGCGCATGAGCACGCCGCCGCGTCCCCGTGCCAATGCCGCGCGTGCTGCCTGTTTGCCGATAATGAGCGCGCCGGTCGGAAAATCAGGAGCCGGAACAATTTCCGTTAGTGCGTCCATTCCAATGGAAGGATCATCCATATAGGCGAGGCAGGCATCTATGATTTCGCCCAGATTGTGCGGAGGAATATTCGTCGCCATGCCGACTGCGATGCCACCCGCGCCGTTGACCAGCAAATTTGGAAAGCGGGCCGGCAGAACCGTGGGTTCGCGTTCTGACCCATCGTAGTTGGGCCGGAATTCAACAGTGTCCTTGTCGAGATCGTCGAGCATCGCATGCGTGACTTTTTCAAGTCGGCATTCGGTGTATCGGTCTGCTGCGGGCGGATCGCCATCGACAGAACCAAAATTGCCCTGCCCATCGACCAATGGAAGACGCAAAGAGAAGCTTTGCGCCATGCGCACCAACGCATCGTAAATCGCAAGATTGCCATGCGGATGATATTTGCCCATCGCTTCGCCAACGACGCGGGCGCATTTGACGTATTTCTTGTTCCAGTCGAGGCCCATCTGCCCCATTGCGTAAAGAACGCGGCGGTGCACGGGCTTCAGCCCGTCGCGCGCATCGGGCAGCGCGCGGCTCACGATCACGCTCATCGCGTAATCAAGATAGGAGCGTTTCAGCTCATCTTCTATCGCAATAGGAGTAATTCCGGCCCCACCCGAAGGCGGCGCGGAAGTGATGTCGTCGCTCAAAAAGCGCTCCGTGAAATCAAGCCCAAATCAGCGAAAAGACTTAGCATTTTCGCGCACGGGAATGCCAGCGAAACGCACCTTAGAAGGGTATCTCGTCATCCATCTCGCTGCGGTCGAAATTGGTGGGTTCGCTGCGCGAGCCGCCACCGCCGCCGCTGTAACCGCCCCCACCGCCTTCTCCGGCGCCGCGCGAATCGAGCATCTGCAATTCGCCCCGGAAGCGGTTCAGCACCACTTCGGTGGAATATTTCTCCGCGCCGTCCTTATCGGTCCATTTGCGCGTGGAAAGCTGCCCCTCGATATAGACCTTGGCGCCCTTGCGTAAATATTGCTCGGCGACTTTGGCCAGCGCCTCGTTGAAGATGACGACGCGATGCCATTCGGTCTTCTCCTTGCGCTCGCCGGAGGATTTGTCGCGCCAGCTTTCGCTTGTGGCGATGGAGAGGTTCACCACGGGCTCGCCGCTCGTCATGCGCCGCACCTCCGGGTCTTTGCCCAGATTGCCGACCAGAATCACCTTGTTGACACTTCCCGCCATCGCCTTCTCCGTTTTGTGGCGGCCAAACTACCGCCTCCTTCCCGCCCTTGGGATAGGTATTTAGGCAATGTTCCCTCTTTGTTCAAGGCTCTGGCTTGCAATCCACCGGCTTTTCTTTTCATTCCACACGAATGCGGATTTTTGTGATCAATCTCGCCCGGCGGCCGGACCGGATGGCGGCGATGGCAACCCGGCTTGACGAGTTGGACCTTGCCTATACGCGCATCGAGGCCGTGGACGCCAAGACCACCGCGCCCGAGGAACTCAATTCCCATTTCAGCGACAGGGGACCGACGGGCATCATCTCGCGCGGCGACAAAGCGTGCTCGCTTTCGCATTTCCGTGCCTGGGAAGCGTTCCTCAAAAGCGACGACAGCCACGGCGTCATCCTCGAAGACGACGTGTTCGTTCATGACGCCGGGCGCGAATTGCTGCGCAGCGCAGACTGGATTCCCGATTTCGTGCACCTGCTGAAGATCGAGCGTTTCGGGCCACCGAACCAGCGGGTACTTTTGGGGCCGGGCCAGCGCGTGGGCGAGCGCGAGATCGCGCCGCTTCTGTCCAAACATACCGGCACTGCCGGTTACGTCATCACGCGCGATGTCGCCGAACTACTCGTGCATATGAAACCGCGCGAATGGAACCAGCCCATCGATTACCTGCTGTTCAATCCGAATACGTCATGGCTGTTGAAGGATATCGTCGCGTGGCAGTTGACGCCCGCCTTTATCGAGCAGCGCGAAGAGATCGGCGGCAAGACGGACATCCATGGCTGGCGCACCGATCATCGCCCGCGCGGCCTCGCCTATGTGAAGCGCGAAGCGGTGCGCGGCTTTTATGAAATCCGTCTCGTGCCGAAGCAGATTTGCGCGCTGGCGACGGGCCGCGCGCGGCTCAAGACAGTGCCGTGTGCATGATTATGTATATAAATCAATAGCCTACAGTATTACCTTGTAATTCTGGAGTGGTACTCCATAATTGCAATAATGATAGAAAGACGCCTGACGAATCGATTGACCTACCTGCTGGCGCACTATCCGGCGGTGGCGTTGCTCGGCCCACGTCAGGTCGGGAAAACAACGCTGGCTTTAGAGATCGGCGCGCAACGCTCCTCCCTCTATCTGGACCTCGAATCCGAAGCCGACCGCGCACGGCTTGCCGACCCCGGACAATATTTCGCCGATCACGAAAATGAGTTGGTGATCCTCGACGAAGTGCATCGCATACCGGACCTCTTTCAAAGCTTGCGCGGCGTCATCGATCAAGGCCGCAGACAAGGAAAGAAAACCAACCGTTTTCTTCTGCTCGGTTCCGCGGCCATCGATCTGTTGAAACAATCGGGAGAAACACTGGCCGGGCGCATTTCCTATCTTGAGCTTGGACCGTTCGATGCGTTGGAAATTCCAGTCCAAGATCTCGATACGCTCTGGGTGCGCGGCGGTTTTCCGTCGAGTTATCTGGCGGCCGACGATGCGCTAAGCCTCAAATGGCGGCAGGATTTTATCCGTACCTATCTGGAACGTGAGATTCCGCAATTCGGGCCGCGCATCCCTGCGGAAACGCTGCGCCGCTTCTGGACGATGCTCGCGCACAACCAAACCGAACTTCTCAACACCGCAAACATCGCGCGAGGATTGGGGGTCGACGGCAAAACCGTCGCGTCCTATCTCGACCTTCTCGTCGATCTGCTGCTCGTACGGCGGCTTCCAGCGTGGCATCGCAATGACGGCAAGCGGCTTATCAAATCGCCGAAAATCTATGTGCGGGATTCCGGAATTGCGCATGCTCTGTTGGGCATAAGAGACAAGGACGATCTACTCGGTCACCCGGTTGTCGGACAGACATGGGAAAGTTTCGTCATCGAAACGCTACTGGCGACCGCGCCAGAAGGAACCGACGCTAGTTTTTATCGCACGTCCGCCGGAGCGGAGATCGATCTCGTCCTTAAGCTGCCCACCCGTCAATTATGGGCAATCGAAATCAAACGCGGTTCCGCCCCAAAAGTGGAAAGAGGATTTCATTCCGCCGCCGCCGATCTGAAACCTCAGAAACAGTTCGTCGTCTATGCGGGAACGGAGCGGTTTTCTCTTGGACAAAAAGTAGAAGCCATCGGGTTGCACGCATTGGCCGCTGAACTGCAGGCTATGAAATAGGCCTCATCCAGAATCGCCGATTGCACTTACTATACGTTCTTGTTACGTTCCACGCGACTCGCATCGCGGAAATAATCGCCTATATGAGGATTGATCCCACATCGTCCATGCGCGCACGGCTTGTCGCGGTCGCGCGTTCCACTGTTGAGAAGCCATGCTGAAAAACATCTCCATACGCGGCGCGCGCGAGCACAATCTGAAGAATGTCGATGTGGAAATCCCGCGCGACACGCTGACCGTGATGACGGGGCTTTCGGGTTCCGGCAAATCCTCGCTCGCCTTCGACACGATCTATGCGGAAGGCCAGCGGCGTTATGTGGAATCGCTGTCGGCCTATGCGCGGCAATTCCTGGAACTTATGCAGAAGCCCGATGTCGATCACATCGAGGGGCTTTCGCCCGCCATTTCCATCGAGCAAAAAACGACCTCGCGCAATCCGCGCTCGACGGTCGGCACCGTCACGGAAATCTACGATTACCTGCGCCTGCTGTTCGCGCGCGTGGGCGTGCCCTATTCGCCCGCAACCGGTCTTCCCATCGAAAGCCAGACCGTGAGCCAGATGGCGGATCGTGTGCTGGCGCTGGAGGAAGGTACGCGATTGTTCCTGCTCGCGCCCATCGTGCGCGGACGCAAAGGCGAATACCGCAAGGAATTGCTGGAGCTTCAGAAGAAAGGCTTCCAGCGTGTGAAGGTGGACGGGAAGTTCTATGAGATCGGTTCCACGCCCACACTCGACAAGAAGCTCAAACATGACATCGAAGTCGTGGTGGATCGCATCGTCGTGAAGAAGGATCTGGGCAACCGCCTGCCCGATTCCATCGAGACGGCGCTCAATCTTTCCGACGGTCTCGTCATCGCCGAATTCGCCGATGTGAAAGAGCAAGGCGAGCCGAAGCGGTTGATGATGTCATCGAAGTTCGCGTGCCCTGTGTCCGGCTTCACGATTCCGGAGATCGAGCCGCGGCTGTTCTCCTTCAACAATCCGCATGGTGCGTGTCCCGCCTGCGACGGCCTTGGCACGCAGCTTTATTTCGATCCCGCGCTTATCGTGCCCGACGAAACGCTGACATTGCGCAAAGGCGCGATCGCGCCATGGGCGAAATCGTCATCGCCCTATTATCTGCAGACGCTCGAAGCGCTCGCCAAGCATTACAAATTCTCGCTCAACGATGCGTGGGAGGATTTGACCAAGAAAGCACGCGATATCGTGCTCAACGGTTCGGGCGAGGACGAGATCAAATTCATCTATGACGATGGCGCGCGCCGCTATGAAACGAAGAAGACGTTCGAAGGCGTCATTCCGAATATGCAGCGGCGCTACAAGGAAACGGATTCTTCTTGGATCCGCGAGGAGATGGAGCGCTATCAGGATACTTCGCCTTGCGATGTGTGCAAAGGCTATCGCTTGAAACCCGAAGCGCTTTCGGTGAAGATCGGCGGGCGCCACATCGGCGAAGTGTGCGCGCAATCGATCCGTTACGCCGATATCTGGTTCCGCGATCTCGATAAGGATTTGACGAAACAGCAACGTGAGATCGCGGCGCGTATCCTCAAGGAAATCCGTGCGCGGCTGAAATTCCTCAACAATGTCGGCCTCGATTATCTGACGCTTGCGCGCGGCTCGGGCACGCTGTCGGGCGGGGAAAGCCAGCGCATTCGCCTCGCCTCGCAAATCGGTTCGGGATTAACGGGCGTGCTTTATGTGCTCGATGAACCGAGCATCGGGCTGCATCAGCGCGACAATGCGAAACTGCTCGAGTCACTCAAAGGCCTGCGCGATCTCGGCAATACCGTGCTTGTCGTCGAGCATGACGAAGAAGCGATCCGCACCGCCGATCATGTGATCGATATGGGTCCGGGCGCGGGCATTCACGGCGGTCACATCATCGCCGAAGGCACGCCCGAAGACATCATGCGCAATCCCAAAAGCCTGACGGGAAAATATCTCGTGGGCATCGAACAAATCCCGGTACCAGCGAAACGGCGCAAGGCTTCGCATGACCGCTGGGTGAAGGTCGTTGGCGCGAAGGGCAACAATCTCAAGAATGTCACGGCGCAGATTCCGCTTGGCACGCTCACCTGCATCACGGGCGTTTCGGGCGGCGGCAAATCCACGCTCATCATCGAAACGCTGTTCAAGGCCGCGTCGCGCAAACTTAGCCAATCGCGCGAACATCCCGCGCCTTACGACAAGATCGAGGGCCTCGAATTCCTCGACAAGGTGATCGACATCGATCAATCGCCCATCGGCCGCACGCCGCGTTCGAACCCTGCGACCTATACGGGCGCGTTCACGCCGATCCGCGACTGGTTCACCGAATTGCCGGAATCGAAAGCGCGCGGTTATCAACCGGGGCGTTTCTCGTTCAACGTGAAAGGCGGACGTTGCGAAGCATGCCAGGGCGACGGTGTCATCCAGATCGAGATGCACTTTCTGCCCGACGTCTATGTGCAATGCGATGTGTGCAAGGGCAAACGCTACAATCGCGAAACACTCGAAGTGAAATTCCGCGAGCATTCCATCGCCGATGTGCTCGACATGACGGTCGAGGCGGGCGCGGAATTGTTCAAGGCGGTGCCGTCGATCCGCGAGAAGCTCGACACGTTGAAGCGCGTGGGGCTGGGCTATATTTCCATCGGCCAGCAGGCGACGACGCTATCGGGCGGCGAAGCGCAGCGCGTGAAACTATCCAAGGAACTATCGCGCCGCGCCACGGGCCGCACGCTTTATATTCTGGACGAGCCGACAACGGGCCTGCACTTCCACGATGTAAAGAAACTGCTCGAAGTGCTGCATGAGCTTGTCGACAACGGCAACACGGTTGTTGTCATCGAGCATAATCTCGAAGTCATCAAGACCGCGGATTGGATCGTCGATCTCGGTCCCGAAGGCGGCGATGGCGGCGGCGAGATCGTGGCGTCAGGGACGCCGGAAGACGTCGCGAAAGTCGCGCGCTCCTATACGGGCCAATATCTGAAACCGCTTCTCAAGGGCCGCGCGCCTGAAAAACTCACGCCCGCGCGCAAACTCAAAGCGGCGGAGTGATGGGCCGTTTTTGAAGTGCGCAAATTATGCTAGGGTTCGGATATGACCGTTGAAGACATCGAAAAAGCCGTTGAAAGCCTGTCGCCCGACAAGCTTACACAATTCCGCGCGTGGTTCGAGGAGTTCGAATCAAGGCATAATCCTTATTATCCCACGGAAGAAGAACTAGCCGGTATCGATCGTGGATTGCGCGCTGCCGCAGAAGGCAAGTTTGCTACAGATGAGCAAGTCGAAGCCGTCTTTGCCAAATTTCGCGGAGTATGAAAGTTGTTTTTACGGATCCGGCCCTCGCCGATCTCGATGCAATTCTCGCTTACACCGCTGACAACTATCCGCAACTCGTTGCTATTCTTGAGAAACGTATTCGTAACACCATTGCGCGCATCCAGGATTTCCCACGCAGCGCACGCATTCTCGAAGAACGTCCCGAAATTCGAGTAGTGCCTTTGCTCCGTTATCCCTATCTTATCTTCTACCGCGTGCGTAACAACACAATCGAAATTCTTCACATTCATCACGCCGCACGAAATTCATCGATAGAATAAAAAGGGAGAGCCGGCGGCCCTCCCTTTTCCGTCACGGCATCGAAGCCATTATTTCCGTGCGAAGATCTGGATGCGCACCGAATAGCCGCGCTCGGCATGGCATCTGAGATCGAGCTTCACGATATTGCGCTGGTTGCCCGGCAGATCGAACCGCGTCATCTGATCATGCGGGAGAAGGCGATAGCTTACGAGGTTCACGCGATTGCCGTTTGCGAACAGCGCCGTGATGCTCCCGCAGCGTGCGTCCTGATAAAGCGGGCGCAGGCCAATCGCCGTGACGCTCTGGCCTTTCCATCCACCAAATGCGGATTCGCTGTCGCCGCGGCCTTCGAAACTCTCGGTGCTGAGCAGAACCCAATCCGCGCTGACAACAGGCGGCGGCATCGGCCCAGTCGCGGGCGGTCCCCAATTCGTGAAGACGCGTGCCCAGAAATTGTTCCAATCCGGACTACGGCGCCATTCATCGCGA
>DATHQA010000237.1:0-8190 GCA_035483375.1 Rhizomicrobium sp.
GCTGGTCGCCAATCAGATCACGACGGAGCAGGCCATCGACCGTGCCTCGGTGCCGATCAAGAAATTCATGCTCGCCCATGTGCGCGATGCGGATCTGAAACTGTTCCTCGATATGCGCCACGACAAGGAACCGGCCGGCCCCGACGATGTGGCGCTCTCAACGCTCGCGCCCGCCTTCATGCTGTCCGAACTCAAGCGGGCCTTTGAAATCGGCTTCATGCTGTTCGTGCCGTTCCTCATCATCGACATGGCAGTCGCCTCGATTCTCATGTCGATGGGCATGATGATGCTGCCGCCGACCGTGATCTCGCTGCCGTTCAAGCTCATCTTCTTCGTGCTCGTGGACGGCTGGCGGCTCGTCGCAGGAAGCCTCGTGGCGAGCTACCTGCACTCTCCACCCCCCACTTAAAGAAGAAAAAGAACCGCCCAAGCCCCAGCTTGACTCCGCTTCAATGATTTCATATTTCTGGAAATATGAACAAGAAAAAAGCGCTGATGGCATTGGGCGCGCTGGCGCAGGAAACGCGGCTGGCGATCTTCCGGCTGCTCGCGCGTATGGGGCCGGAAGGCAAGGATGCCGGCGGCATCGGTATGATGTTGCGCGTGCCCGCGCCCACGCTTTCGTTTCATCTGAAGGAGCTGGAACGTGCTGGTCTGGTCGTGCAGCGTCGCGAGAGCCGCAACATCATCTATGCGGCGAATTATAACTGCATGCGCGGGCTGCTCAGCTATCTCATGAAGGATTGCTGTGGTGGGCGCCCGGAGATTTGCAATTTCACATTGGATGCCTGCTGCGGGAAATCGGCAGCATGACCGCGCGCCGGCCTTATAATGTCCTGTTTCTCTGCACGGGCAATTCCGCGCGTTCGATTCTCGCCGAAGCGATCCTCAACAACAAAGGCAACGGAAGGTTTCAGGCGTTCTCGGCAGGTTCGTACCCGAAAGGAACGGTCAATCCGATTGCGATCTCATTGCTGCAAAATCTTGGCCTGTCCACAGAAGGTTTGCGCTCCAAAAGTTGGGACGAATTCGCGACCGGTCCCGAAATGGATTTTGTGTTCACGGTTTGCGACGACGCGGCGGGAGAGATTTGTCCTGTATGGCCCGGTCATCCCGCCACCGCGCATTGGGGCATGGCCGATCCAGCCGCGGTGCAAGGCAGCGAAGTGGCGAAGATGCAGGCATTCCGCGAAGCCGCGCGCGTTCTGTCCAATCGCATCGGCGTTTTCACAGCGCTTCCCTTCGACAAACTTGATCGCATCAAACTGAAAACCCATCTCGATGAAATCGGCGCATATTGAGCTTCGCGCGATTGCGGCCGAGGCGCTTGGGACGGGGTTTCTCGTCGCGGGCGTCATAGGTTCGGGGATCATGGCGTCGTATTTGACCAATGACGGTGCGCTTGCGCTTCTCTGCAACACGCTGGCGACGGCGGCGCTGCTTGTGGTTCTTATCATGCTCTTCGCTCCGATCTCCGGTGCGCATTTCAATCCCGCCGTCACAATGGCGCTGGCGATGAATGGCGTTGTGCCGGTGTCGCAAATCGCTCCCTATATCGCAGCCCAACTTGTCGGCGGCGTTTGCGGCACGTTGGCGACGCATCTGATGTTCGGCATGAAAATCTTTGCATACGGTATGACGATACGCACAGGCGCGAACCAGTGGCTTGCGGAATCCATTGCGACGTTCGGACTTGTGCTGACGATCCTGGGATGCGCAAGGCGTGATGCATCTTCGGTCGCATCCGCTGTCGGCCTCTATATTGGCGCGGCTTATTGGTTCACCGCTTCCACGTCCTTCGCCAATCCCGCCGTGACGCTCGCCCGCGCGCTGACGCCGACTTATGCCGGTATCAGGCCGCAGGATGCACCATTCTTTATGGCAGCGCAGATCGTTGGCGCAGTCGCCGCGGCCCTGCTGGGCCGGAAATTGTTTGATTCGCTGCAAGCAAGCGCCGCAAAATAAAGCTCGTTTGTCATCCCCGGCGAACGCCACGCAAAGCAGCGCGAACTCCGAGAGAAATGGGTTGAACTCCCTTCGCTTCACATTGGTCAAACAATGCCCGGCGGGGATGACAAATGAGCCTATTCGGCGGCGAGCGGCCTCCTCGCACGATTGAACGGCTTATCTCCGAGGATCGTCACGCGCTGCATCACGCGGCGATGAGGCAGGTAGTCGTTCACCGTGTAATGCTGCGTCACGCGATTATCCGCGAATGCGAGCGTACCCGGCTGCCATTTCCAGCGCACGAGGAATTCCGGCTTCTTGATATGCTCGACAAGCATCGTGAGCAGCTTCTCGCTCTCATTGTCGTTGAGGCCGAGGATGCGCGTCGTGAATCCGGAATTGATGAAAAGACCATCGCGGCCCGTCTCGGGATGCGTGCGCACGACGGGATGGCGCACCGGCGGATGCTCGCGCCGCGTCCAAGCGAAACGCTCGAGCCCTGCGGTGTGAAGCGCAAAACGATCCGGCGGATAGGAATGCGCGAAATCATGTTCCGCATCGAAGCCCGAGAGGAAGCGCTGAATCGGCGATGACAGCGCCGCATAGGCCGCGCGCATGCTCGACCAGATCGTATCGCCGCCCTGACGCGGTACTTCGCGCGCATAAAGGATGGAGGCCATGGGCGGGGTTTCGATGAACGTCACATCGCTGCGCCACACGCCCGTGTCGCGTTCTGCGCCGGGCTCGTCGCCCATCACGAGCACTTCGGGCACGCCGGGCACGCTGGGGCGGATCGGATGCACATGCAGTCTGCCGAAGCGCGCGGCGAAATCGCGCTGCTGCTGCGGCGTCAGATCCTGTTCCTCGAAGAACAGGACTTCGTGCTTCAAAAGCGCCGCGCGGATCGCCGCGACATCGGTCTCGGACAGTTCCTGCGAAAGATCCGCGCCCTCAACGCGCGCGCCGAGCGAAGGTGAAACCGGCGTAATGCGAAGCGTGCTGCTCATATGTTCCTCCAGCAATAAGCCCGTCCCGACAGCCGCAGGAAGGAGGAAATACTATAATCTCTATCAAGTCAATATAGATTAAGGCGGCCCGATGGTGGAACTTGCATATGCCCATTATATTCGCGGGCATGAGTGTCGGCACGCACGATCACGGATTGTGGACGCATGACCACCGCTTTCTCGGCCATGGCCATGAGGGCGCGGAGCGGCGTGCGCGTCTGGCCGTGTCGATCACGGCAGGATTCATGGCCATCGAGATCGCGGCGGGCTTGCTGTTCCGCTCCATGGCGTTGCTCGCCGATGGCGTTCATATGGCGACGCATGTGGGTGCGCTGGGATTGGCGGCGGGCGCGTATTGGCTCGCGCGGCGTCACGCGGGCGATGCGCGATTCACGTTCGGCTCCGGCAAGTTCGGCGATCTTGCGGCGTTTGCAAGCGCCGTCGTGCTCGGCATTGTGGCGCTCGGCGTTGCGGTGGAATCGGTGGAGCGACTGCTCTTTCCCGTCGCCGTCGATTATCGCGATGCGCTCATGATTGCAGGACTCGGTTTCTTCGTGAATGTCGCAAGCGCGTTCGCGTTGCGCGATAACCACGATCATCATCACGATCATGGGCACGTGCATAACCACGACGATCACAATATGCGCGCGGCCTATACGCATGTGATCGCCGATGCGGCGACGAGTGTGCTTGCGTTATGCGCGCTTGCGGCGGGATGGGTATTTCACATAGGCTGGCTTGATTCCGTTGTGGGCGTGATCGGCGCAGGCGTCATCGCGTCATGGTCCTATGGTCTGGTGCGCGATAGCGGCATGGTGCTGCTCGACGCGGAGGCCGATCCGCGCCGCGCAAGCGATATCCGCCGCCTTATCGAAACCGAATTGGGCGCACGCGTGGCCGATCTGCATTTGTGGCGGCTCGGGCCCGGCCATCACGGCCTTATCGTTTCGCTTGTGAGCCCCGACGAAACGACGGCCGAAGCCGTGAAGACCGCATTGCGCACGCGTTACGCCGATCTCAGTCACGTCACGATCGAAGTCGCCGTCTGTGCGGATTGCACAGGCCATTAGAATATACCGTCATGGCCGGATTTAATCCGGCCATGACGCTGTAATATGGAGAGACCGAATTACGTCACGCGACCAATAATTCAAATCCCGCCGCGATAAAGCCTGCGCCGAACGCGATGCCTGCGGCCATTGCCGCAACATCCAAGCCGAACGTGCTCGCAATGCCCAATGCAAGCGCAAGCAGCCAGATGATCGGCGGCCAGCGCGAACCGTTTCTTTTGAAAAGCATCGCGATGCTGAGCAATGCCACACCGAGCAATGCGACCGTCGCGCCGAACATGTAACCGCCCAAGCCGAAGACCATGAGCGTCGCGCTGCGGATGATGAGAAAGCCCAATATCGAGACGACGAAACCGATCAGTCCAAGCGCGCCTAATGCCTCGCTGCGCGGCGCATAAATGCCGATGAGACCGAGCACGAAAAAGAAATCCGTCGCGAAATAGAGGAGTTGCAGCGTGTGATCGTCGAGCAGCCCGGTTGTGAACGCATTGGCGATGCGCAACGCTCCGCCCGCAATGGCCGCCAATCCTGCCAGTTTCAGCAATGTTCCCCGCATGATTTCTCCGTAAACGGAACTTTAGAGACATTACGCTCTATTGATGAGTGATGGCCAACGCTCTGGAACTTTCGCATGTGACCAAACGCTTCGGCGATTTCGCCGCGGTGAGCGGGGTCAGTTTCACGCAAGACCGCGGCAGCATCCTTGGCTTTCTCGGACCGAATGGCGCGGGGAAAACGACGACGCTGCGCATGATGCTGGGCCTTATGAAGCCCGATCAGGGCTATATGCGCATTATGGGCGAGGCCCCGGGCACCGTGCGCAATCGCATGGGCTATCTGCCGGAGGAACGCGGGCTTTACAAACGCATGCGTGCCGATGCCGCGATCGCCTATTTCGCGACGCTGAAGGGGCTTTCAGGGCGCGATGCGAAGAAGCGCGCGCGCGACATGCTCGAACGTTTCGGCCTCGGCGCGTTTGCACGCACGCGCATCGAGGGATTGTCGAAGGGCATGGCGCAGAAGGTCGCGTTCATTGCAGCCCTTGCACATGATCCGGAAGTTCTCATATTGGATGAACCGTTCTCCGGCCTCGATCCGTTGAATCAGCAAAGTTTCGAAGCCGCGATCCGCGATTTCGCACGCGACGGCAAGACGATCCTGTTCTCGACGCATACGATGGCGCAGGCCGAACGCCTGTGCGATCAGCTCGTCATCATGGCGCGCGGAAAGAAAGTGTTCGACGGCACGCTGGAGGATGCGCGCCGTCTGCTGCCGCGCCGCGCGCGCATTAGCGCGAACGCCGATCTCTCCTTCCTGCACGAGCTTCAGGGCGTTTCGAATGTGCGTGCGCCGGGGCCGGGCCAGCCGCATTGGGAAATCGAATTGAAGGAAGGTGCAGATGGCGGCGCGTTGCTTGCTGCCTGTTTCGAACGGCGCGTCGCGCTGACGCATTTCGATCTTTCGGCGACGAGCCTGCAGGACGTGTTCGTGGCGCTCGCCGGCAGCGAAGCGGAGAATGCGAAATGAGACGCGTGCTTCTCGTCGCCTTCAATGAATTCATCAAATACATCACGCGGCGCGGCTATATCATCAGCCTGTTCATGCTGCCGATCTGGATATTCATTGCCGCAATCGTGCCGAAATGGGTGGCGCAGTCGACGCCCACACGCGTGTTTGCCGTTGTCGATCGTGCGGGCGGCTATGCGCAGTTTATCGCGGATGCCGTGCGTGCCGATGACGATGCGCGCACGCTTGCCGCATTGTCCGATTACGCGCATGCCAGTCTCGACATGAAGGCATTGCACGCCGCGCATCCGGAGATCGCCGAGATCTTGAACGCATCGGATGGCGACAACGCCGCACTTGCCGCATTCCACGCCATGGGGGGCGAAGCCGCGATGCGCGGCACGCTGAAACAATTCCGCAATCCCGGTGCGGCGCCATTCGAAGCGCCGCGTCCGCGTTTCATCGTCGTGCCTGCGGGCGATGCGTTCGCGCATATGGGCGCTTCCGAATTCGCGGCCTTTGCCGAAGCGCGGCTTGAGAATGGCGCGCTTTACGCGATTGTCGTGATCCCGCAAGGCTTCTCCGACGCGCCGAACGCACCTGCCGTGGAATATTGGAGCACGAGCGCCAACGACCTCGATTTCCAGGGCTTTATTCGCACGACGCTGAACAATGCGCTGCGCGATCGTGTGCTTGCGCGCGCCGCACCGGGCCTACCGCCAAGCGCGCTGCAGCCATCGGCGAAACTGAAATTGTTCGATCCCGGCGCGAGCGCAGACCATCGCCAATCGGCCGTCGATATGATGAAAAGCTATATGCCCGCCGCGTTCAGCCTGCTGCTCATGCTCACCGTCTTCATGAATGCTGGCGCGTTGCTCACCGGCGTGCTTGAAGAGAAATCGAGCCGTATTGTCGAAGTGATCCTGTCCTGCGTCACGCCCGCAGAATTCATGACGGGCAAATTGCTTGGCGCTGCAGGCGCAGCACTTCTGACGCTGCTCATATGGGGCATGATGTTCTTCGGTGGCGCGGCGTTGCTCATTCCGGGCGCGGCCTCGGGTGTGGGTGTTCTGCTCGGCAGCATTCTCACTTCGAATCTGCTGCCCATGATGCTGCTGTGTTTCGTGTGCGGCTTTCTTATCTACGCATCATTCTTTTTGGGCGTCGGCAGTCTCGCGACCTCGATCCACGATGCGCAGGCGCTGCTTGGGCCGACGCTTATCCTCGTCATGGGGCCGATGGTGCTGACGTCGGCAATGCTGCGCGATCCGAACGGAACGCTCGCGACCGTGATGTCGCTTATCCCGATCTATACGCCGTTCTTTCTCATGTTCCGGCTGCCCTGGCATCCGCCACTTATTCAGGCGGTGGGCGCGACCGTGCTCATGGTCGCGATGGCAATCTTCATGGTGATCCAGATGGGCCGCGTCTTCGCGCGCCATGTGCTCGCGTCGGATCAGCCGCCAAGGCTCATGACGATGCTGCGTGTGTTTCGGAAGAAGAAACCGGCTTGAATTCCCACTCAATCCGTCATGGCCGGATTTAATCCGGCCATCCATCGCGTTCGCGTCGGCGAACGCAAGAGAGTCATTTCGGCGTGCAGACGCACGCCGGATGGATGGCAGGGTCAAGCCCTGCCATGACGGAATATGGTTGGATTGGAAATAAAGTCCGCTTTTTACCGCGGCAGCACGCCTTCGCGCTGCAAGCGCTTGCGCTGGAGCTTGCGATAGCGGCGGATGGCCTCGGCGCGTTCGCGGGCGCGCTTTTCGCTCGGCTTCTCGTAATGGCCGCGCAGTTTCATCTCGCGGAAAATGCCTTCGCGCTGCATCTTCTTCTTGAGCGCCTTGAGCGCCTGATCGATGTTGTTGTCGCGAACGATGATCTGCAAAGGCTTCTCCTGAAGGGCACGCTAGAGGGCGCGGGTGATAACAGAAGGGTTTGAACCTGTCCACCTTTCAGGATGGACTTTCTGTCCTTATATCTAGGGCTGGTTTTAGGCCGTGTTAGCGGCGGTAAGTGTTTGGAGCGTTTGAGTTAAAGCATGGCAATCCTGAAGATCGCGCGCATGGGCCATCCTGTGCTGGGGCGTAAAGCCGAGCCCGTGGAGAACCCGACCGCACCGGAAATCCGCCGTCTCGTGGCCGATATGGTCGAAACCATGATCGATGCGAACGGGGCGGGGCTGGCCGCCCCTCAGGTGCATGTGCCTTTGCGCGTTGTCGTGTTCCAGGCCCCCGAAGGCCGGGCGGACCAGGAACTCACTGCCGAGGAGCGCTACGACCATACGGCCCCCCTCACTATCCTCATCAATCCGGAGATCGAGGTCGCGGGCACCGAAACCGAAGGCGGCTGGGAGGGATGCCTCTCCGTGCCGGGGTTGCGCGGGTTCGTCGAGCGGCCCGCCCATATCCGCTACCGCGGCTTCGACCATGAGGGCCGCCCGGTCGCGCGCACAGCCCGCGGCTTCCACGCCCGCGTCGTGCAGCATGAATGCGACCATCTCGATGGTATCCTGTACCCCACGCGCATGAGCGACATGGGAAAGCTCATTTTCGAATCCGAGACGCGGCATTGGGTGAAGATCGCGGAGATGTAATGGCGAAGAAGGCCAAACCGAAACGCGACGACGCGGCGATGAAAGAGGCCGTGCTGAAGGC
>DATHQA010000238.1:0-3363 GCA_035483375.1 Rhizomicrobium sp.
GCACCACCGCGATGAGATCGCGGTCGTCATGGTTCCACGGATGGAAGCCCGGACGGTAATAGGAGAAATACGCGCCCAGCACCTGCCGCATGATGCCGTTCTTCCCGAACAGGTAGCCGATCAGTCTGAACCATGTGCGCGGGCGGTTGATGCCGTCCTGCTTGAAGGAATCCCGGCAGCCGATGCCGATCGTGCCCAGGAACATGATCGTGGATATGAACATGATCCCGCAGCGCAGTGCATAGCGCCTGAGCGGATTCCAATTCTTCGTCGCCGCGAGGTAGGTGTCGAATGCAACCGCCTTGTGCTCGATTTCTTCCATCGCATGCCAGCGCCACAGCCGCGCATTCTCATCCGGCGCGCCTTGCATATGGCGCGTGTCGGAAATGCCTGCATGTGCGAGGATCGCCGTGAAATGCTCCAGCGCAATCGTGACTGCGAGTTGCGAAATCGCCGGAAATTTTTTGATGACCTCAATCCGACGCTTCATGAAGGCTTCGAACTTCGCCTGATCGTAACCCGCATCGACGGCCTGCCGGTTGAAGACGACATGCTCGCGCGCATGGATAAATTCCTGCGACGTGAACGCCGCGATCTGCTTTTGCAGTTCGGGCGACGGAATGTCCTTGTAGTGACGCACGGAGTCGATGAAAAAACGTTCGCCCGGCGGAAACGTCACCGACATCGTGTTGTAGAACGCGGTCGCGACCGGATCGCCGTTCAGCCACCATCGCGGCTTTGTCTGGTTCCTTCCGAACGCGATATCGCGCGGCTGGATAACGTGACCGGCAGGGGTTTGCGATGTGCTCATGGCGGGTCCGCTTTAGAGCTTCCGCACGTTATATAACGGTGACTGACAAATTTGTCAATAATAAAGCTCCCCGTCATGGCCTGGGTTTAACCCGGCCATGACGGCTAGAGTTAAAGACTACGCCGCCGCATATTGCTGCGTGAGGGCTGTGTCCATCTCCGCGATGAGTTCGCGGTCGTCATGGTCCCACGGATGGAAACCGGGACGGTAATAAGAGAAGTAATCCTTCAGCACGCGGCGCATCATGCCCGGCTTCACGAACATGAAATGCAAGAGCTTGAACCATGTGCGCGGCGTGTCGATGCCGTCCTGCTGGAAGGATTCGCGGCAGCCCACGAAAATCTCGCTGAGAAACAGAACAGTCGTGATCGCCATGACGATGGAGCGCATGAGCCAGCGGCGCAGCGCGGGCCAATGGTGTGTGACTTCGCAGAACGTGTCGAAGGCGACGGCCTTGTGTTCGATCTCTTCCATCGCGTGCCAGCGCCACATGCGCTGCACTTCTTCGGATGCGCCTTCAAAATGGCGCGCATCGGTGAGAATCGCATGCGCCATGATCGCGGTGAAATGCTCAAGCGCCGTGGTGATCGCGAGCTGCTGGTAACGGCCGCGGCTTCTGGCGAATTTCAGCGTCTTGCCGACATAGGCCTCGATCCCCGAAAGGTCGTAGCCCGCATCCACCGCCTGGCGGTTGAACACGAGGTGCTCGCGCGTATGGATGAATTCCTGCGTCGCAAAAGCCGCGATCTGGTCCTTCAGCTTGGGCGAAACCATGCCCTTGAAATAGCGCACGGATTCGATGAAAAAGCGCTCGCCTTGCGGAAACGCTCCCGAAAGCGTGTTGTAAAAGGCTGTGGCCACGGGGTCTCCACCGAGCCACCAGCGGGAATGGGCCTGATTCCGGCCAAAGGCGATGTCGCGCGGACGGATGACCAGATCGGCCGGTGTTTGCATTTTGTCGCTCAAGGCGTGATCCTGAATAAGATTCTACATTGCGGTGCAATATAACCCAGACTGACAAAGATGTCATTAACAAAATCGGTTAAAGCCGGACTAAAATCCCGTGTCAAATCCAAGATAAAGGCGCGCCGTGCGAAGCTGCGTCGTTTCGCGCCGCGGCGCAGGCGTTCGGCGGAAGAAGCGCGTGCGGAAGCGCTGTCTTCGGCACGCCGCATCCTGCTCGAAGAAGGCCCGAATGCGGTGACATTGCAGAACGTCGCCGCCGATATCGGCATGGTGCATTCGAACCTGCTTCACCATTTCGGCAGCGCGGGCGATCTGCAACTCGCGCTCATGGTGATGATGGTCAGGGATCTGACGCTGGCGCTTGAGGATGCGGTTGCGCATCTGCAATCCGATGGCGGAAGCCCGCGCGCGCTCATCGATATCGTGTTCGATGCGTTCGACAAGGGCGGGGCGGGCAGGCTCGCAGCCTGGATCGCGCTGTCCGGCAATATGCGTCATCTGGAAAGCATCCAGCAATCGATTGACAGCCTTGTGAAGGCGATCCGCGAGAAATTCGCGCAGGACGGTCAGGCCAAATTGGGCGTGCCGTCCGCCGTTCTGTTCATCGCGCTGCTCGCCTTCGGCGATGCGGTGGTGGGCGCGCGGCTCAAGGACATGCTGGGCCGCGAGGCCGGCACCACGCGCCAGATCGCGGCGCATCTGCTGCCCTACTTCTTCGCGTTGAGTTAGGCCCCGGGAGGACTAGTTTTAACCCTTTCCGCCGCCGCAAGCCTGATGTCGCGAATGTGCGCGCGCCTCACGGCGTTGTGACACCATATAACGCGCGAACCGATTTCAATGTAGGCGACCGGGAGGGGCCATGCGCTCTCTGACCAAAGCCAGTATCAGCACACCCGCCGCCACCGCCGTTGGCGTGGCGGTGACGATCCTGTTCGGCTTGTTCGCGCTTTATGCGCTGCCCGTGCAGCTGTTCCCCGATATCGACCGGCCGCAAGTGGGCATCGAGACGGACTGGCGCGCCGAAACCCCGCGCGAGGTGGAGGCCCAACTCGTCGAGCCCGAAGAAGAAGTGCTGCAGGGCATTCCCGGCCTTCAGCAGATGGACGGCTATGCCAACCCCGGCGCGGGCTACATCAACCTGACCTTCGCGCTTGGCACGGACATGAAGGCGACGCTCGTCGATGTGATCGGGCGGCTCAACCGGTTGCCGCCGCTGCCCGCCGATGCGCAAAAACCATTCGTACAACTCGCAAGCACGCAGGATGCGAACGCGACGCTGTTGTTCGTGTTCATGCAGAAGCTGCCCGGCAACAAACACAACGTCGCCGATTACGAGCAGTTCATCAACGATGTGGTGGTGCCGCGGCTTGAGGCAATTCCCGGTGTGGGCTCAGCGCAACTCATCAGCAATAACGGGCCGGAAGAACTCGACATCGTGTTCGATCCGATGCGCGCGGCACAATTGGGCGTGCAGATCCCGAAGATCGCGAGCCTCATCGGCGGCTCGGACGATGTGGCGGGCGGCTCCATCGATGTGGGGCGGCGGCAATATCAGCTTCAGTTCCGCGGGCGCTATTCGGTCGAGG
>DATHQA010000239.1:0-13124 GCA_035483375.1 Rhizomicrobium sp.
GCTTAAGAGGCTAGGGAAACCTGTTTGGGCGCGGTTGCCGCCGAAGGCGCCGCCGCCTTCGTCACAGTCCTGTGGCGCTTCGGACTTTGTCCTGCAACCAACTCTCGGTGCGTTTGATGGGAAGAAGCGCATTGGCGTTCAGAATCCGGGAAAAATCGGGACTGTGATCCAATGTATATTTGCGCAAGCGTCGCGCTTCATTTTCATAGCCCGGCGGCTCAAATCCCAGAAGCAGCGCCGCCAGCGAGCCGGCGCCCGCAACAACCAACGCGCCAACAAAACACAGCGCGCTGACACCGATCAGGGTTCCCAGCGTTTCAGCGCTTCTGCTTCTCGCCGCGCGCTTACGATGGGGAGCTGCCGAAGCATGCGCGGCCCGGTTCGACTTGCGCCTGCGTGCGCGCCGTGGCGTGTCTTTCGTAGCTTTAGTGGCCATAAATCTACCTCTATCGAGCGCGTCTAAACAGGAAACGGCCGCCTACAACACCCAATGCGAGCGCCACGCAGACGGATGTCCACGGATTTTCTTCGATTCTGCGTTCAAGATCATCGATTGCGTCGATACTGCTTTCCGTCACGGAGACGTACAGATCCTCGATGCGTTCCTCCAGGCGGTGCAGATTTTCCAACACGGAGTATTCCGCATCTTCCGCAAGCTCTTCGGCCTCTTCGGCGGCGTCTTGTCCGGCTGCGGCAATATCGGACTCCAAATCGTCGATATCGGCCGCAATGTCGGCAACGCGCGCCGCACCGTTGCCGGGCGCGGCTTTGCCAGTGTGACTCATGAAAATCTCCCAGTAGATGACGCGTGATAACGCACCAAACGCCCAATCGTGCCCGATATGACAATGGAATCATTGGGCGGCGGCGGTTCTTCGCTCAGAGAACGCCTTTAACGCGCTTCGGATACCGGCACTCCAGCGAGATGTCTTGAAGACGTCGCCGAAGGCACGGACTCTAATCTGTAGGCCGGAGGTTCGACTCCTCTCGGGGTCGCCAGCAACAATAAAGTTTTATCCACCGGACAAACCAAAAACAGCGGAAGAAAAAACCCGCGGCGAGTCCTGCAGCGCCGTCCTATTGATTTGCGTGGATTCATGCAGGCTCTCACATCTGCGGAGCAATTGCTTGCGAACACAATCGCAGCTTGTGGGAAGCGCGATGTGTGGCCGCATGCAAACGCACCTTTACCCAAGATTTACTACGTCCGGCTAACCTCATCCGATGCTGCACGTTTTAGGCTGCATCACCGATCAACATGATCTCAAGCTCGTGGTTCTCGCGGGTTTGCTGTGTCTTTTGGCGTGCTCATCGGCGATGAGCATGATCGCGCGCAGCCGCGCCACAAACGGACGCGCACGGAACTTCTGGCTCGCCGCGGCGGGCGTTGTCGCAGGCTGCGGTATCTGGGGTACGCATTTCGTGGCCATGCTCGCCTATCGCACGGGGCTTCCCGTTGCTTACGATCCCAGCCTCACGCTGCTTTCGGTTTTTATCGCGGTGGCAATGTGCGGCGTGGGCTTTGCGATTGCGCTGAGCCGATTGGGCCCGCTTCTGGGCGGCAGCATTGCGGGTGCGGCGATCGGCACGATGCATTACGTCGGCATGGCCGCGGTGCGCATGCCCGCCTATGCGAGCTGGGATGTGCGATATGTCATAGCTTCCGCGATCATCGGCATCGGATTGATGGCCGTGGCGATGCGCATTGCCGTGCGCGGAAATACGACGCGTTCCTATGCCGTCGGAGCCGTGCTTTTCACGATTGCCATTGTCAGCATGCATTTCACGGGCATGTCGGCGGTTATTTTCCATCCCGATCCGCTTGTCCTGATTCCGAACGCGGTGGTTTCGCCGACAATATTGGCGATTGCGGTTGCGCTGGCTGCCACGCTCATCGTGGCGCTCGGCATGATCGGCGCGCTTGTCGATCATCAACTCGCAGAACGTTCGCACAATGAAGAAACGCGGCTGCGCGCCCACATCGCTGAATTGGAAAACACCAAACGCATTCTTGAAAACACCTCGGCCGATCTGAGCTTGGCGCTCAAATCCGCGGAAGCCGCCAATGTCGCCAAATCGCAGTTCCTGGCGTCGATGGGGCATGAATTGCGCACGCCGCTCAACGCCGTGCTCGGCTTTTCCCAGATGATGAAGACCGAAACCTTCGGCCCGCTGGGCGATAAGCGCTATGTCGAATATATGGACGACATTCATGCGAGCGGCACGCATCTCCTGTCTCTCATCAATGATGTTCTTCATATCTCCAAACTCGATGCGGGCGAGGCGGCACTCGCTGAAGAAGATTTGCTGCTGCCCCATGTCGCCGCCGAAGCGGCGCGCATGGTCGAGCCGCAGGCGCAATCGGCCGGCATCACGCTGCATGAAGAATTCGAACCGAACCTTCCCGCAATCCGCGCCGACCGCAGGCAGTTGCGTCAGGTTTTCATCAATTTGCTTGCCAACGCGATAAAATTCACGCCGGAATCCGGCCATGTGCGCATCCGCGTTTTCCGTTCGCATGACGGCGGCATGACGGTCACGATTTCCGACACGGGCATCGGCATCGCGACCGAGGATATTCCCAAAGCATTCGAGCGGTTCGGCCAAGTGGATTCCACATTGGCGCGCAAATATGAGGGCGCGGGATTGGGCCTGTCTCTCGCGCGCCAACTTGCCGAGCTTCACGGCGGTACCCTCACGCTCGAAAGCAAAGTCGATGTCGGCACGACCGTGACGGTTACGCTGCCCGCAAGCCGCGTGATGCCTGAGCGGAAGGTGGCTTAATATTCTTAAAGTAGGCGCCCGGTCAGCCCCTTCGCTGATGCGCCGAACTTGCCTCCATCTGCGCTGATAATTTGTCAGAAAGATTCGCTGCGATAGCCCTTGAAAGCCCAAAATTCGTTCCCCATATGTTCTTGACGAACGATGGAGCATTTCGCGTTGCTGTAGCGACACCGCAAGAACAGACAGGTCAGGGCGCAAGCTTGCGTGCGCCCGCGCGGGACAGGACGGACCATCGCGGCGAGCGCTCGCATGAAGCGCCCGCGGTGAGGTCTTTCCCGCAAGACCGGGGAGATTGAAGCGAGAGTGCTTGCGGTCGGTCCTGCCCTTCCGTTTGCCTGCTGCGTAGCGAGGTAATCAGGACGGGCCTTCTCCGCGCGGCCGCGCGGTTGAGGCCGCCTTTTTATTTGTCGCGCAGCCTGACGCGAACCGCGTTCATACGCTGTCGCTATGAACCACATTCGCGGGGCTGCGCTCCTAGTGGGCGAGCGTGTGCTGCATCGCCTCCGACCACGGGAAGACGATCTCGCGATCGGGCGCGACGAGCTTTTCGTCCTTGCCCTTGTAGTCGAAGCTCGCAAGCAGATCGCGCAGGAATTCGAGGCGCGCGGTTTTCTTCTCGTCGGTGACGACGACATTCCACGGCGCGAGCGCGTGGCTTGTATGTTCGAACATCGCATCGCGCGCGGCGGAATAGGCGCTCCATTTCTTCTGCGCGGCCTGATCGACGGGCGATATCTTCCATTGCGTGAGCGGGCTTGCGCGGCGCGCGGCAAGGCGCGTCTTCTGCTCCTGCTTGGAGATGTCGAGATAATATTTGCGAAGGCGGATGCCGTCGCGCACGAGGATTTCCTCGAGCGGCACGACGGCTTCGAAGAATTTCTTCACATCGGCCTTGGAGCAGAAACCCATGACGGTTTCGACGCCCGCGCGATTGTACCAGGAGCGGTTGAACACGACGAACTCGCCGCCTGAAGGCAGAAAGCGCACGAAGCGTTCGAAATACCACTGTGTTTCCTCGCGGTTGGAGGGTTTGCCCGGCGCATGCACGCGCGTGTCGCGCGGAGACATATGTTCGGTGAGGCGCTTGATCGTGCCGTCCTTGCCGGCGCCATCGCGGCCTTCGAGGATGACGAGCACGCGCTCGTTTTCCGCAATGAGGCGGCGCTGCAGTTTCACAAGCTCGATCTGCAACGCTTCGAGCGTGCGATGATAATGTTCCTCGCCATGGTTGTGCCGTTTGGACATGGTAGCCTCCTTAAGCTTGTCGGTGAGGGACCGACTTGCACGCATGGTAACACCTGAGCTATGCACACGAATGTCAAGAGGAAGGTTCGTTCATGCCCTGGCTAGCGGTCATCCGGGCCGGTCGGGTCGTGTGGCCGGACGAATAACCTCTGCTATAGCAACAGAGCCCAGGAGAGGACAGTTTCATGCCCGTCTATCGCGCCCCCCTCGAAGACATGCGCTTCGTCATCCATGAGCTTCTCGAGATGGAGAAGCAGCGTGACCTGCCGCAATTCGAGGATATGACGCCGGACCTCATCGACGACGTCCTCAACAATGCGGGCAAATTCTGCGAGGAGGTGCTCCAGCCTCTAAACCAGTCGGGCGACGAGGAAGGCTGTACTTTCGAGAACGGCGTGGTGCGCACGCCCAGGGGGTTCAAGGAAGCCTACAAGGCCTATTGCGAAGCGGGTTGGGGCGGTTTGGCCGCGCCGGTTCCCTATGGCGGCTCGGGTCTGCCGATCCTCCTGACCATGGCCGTAAACGAGATGGGCCAGTCGGCCAATCAGGCCTTCGCGATGTACCCGGGTCTCACGGCAGCCGCCTACTCCGCGCTCATCTTCACAGGCAATGATTGGATGCGAGAGACGGTGCTACCCAAAATGGTATCCGGCGAATGGGCAGGCACGATGTGTCTGACAGAACCCGGCTGCGGCACCGATTTGCGCCTCATGAAAACCAAGGCGGTCGAGCAGTCCGACGGCACCTATCGCATGAGCGGTACGAAGATCTTCATCTCCGGCGGCGATCAGGATTTGACCGACAATATTATCCATATGGTCATCGCGAAGATCCCCGACGAGAACGGGCAAATCCATGACGACCTTTCGACCGTCAATTTCTTCATGGTGCCAAAATTTCTCGTGAAGGAAGACGGCTCAATGGGCGCGCGCAATGGCGTGGCTACAGGCGGCATCGAAAAGAAAATGGGCATCAAGGGTTCGGCGACTTGCGTGCTCAATTTCGACGACGCAATCGCCTATCGCCTTGGGCCAAAGCCCCAACCGAAGAAGGAGGGCGAGAAGCGTTCGTCTTCCGCAGGCATGAGCGGCATGTTCGGCATGATGAATGCCGCGCGTCTCGGCGTGGGCATTCAGGGAATCGCGATCGGCGAAGTCGCTTATCAGAACGCGCTTGCCTATACGCAGGAGCGCCGCGTCGGTCATGCGCTGACGGGTCCCGCAGAACCGGACAAGCCTGCCGATCTCGAGATCGTGCATCCCGATGTGCGGCGCATGCTGCTGCATTGCAAGTCTTTCGTGGAAGGGGCGCGTGCGGTGGCGTTGTGGACCATGCTCAACATGCATGTGATGCGCTCCAATCGTCCGGATGCGGAAGCAGCAGGCCTGATGAGCGATCTGCTGACACCCGTCATCAAAGCGTTCTTCACCGATATGGGTTTCGAAGCCGCAAATATGGCGATGCAGTGCTATGGCGGCCACGGTTACATCCGCGACAATGGCGTCGAGCAATTCGTGCGCGATGGCCGCATCAACCAGACTTATGAAGGCGCCAATGGCGTGCAGGCGATGGATCTCGTCGGCCGCAAGCTCGGCCGCAAAGGCGGCGTTGCGCCGATGGCCTTGTTCAACACGATCAATGGCTGGCTGACGGAGAATGAAGGCGACGCGAAATTACAGCAATTCACAAAGCCCGTGAAACGCGGCCTCGACACAATGCAACAAGCAACGATGTGGCTTGCGCAGCATGGTCCGGCCAATCCGAACGATGCGGGCGCGGGCGCCGTCGATTATCTACGCATGATGGGCATCGTCACGGTCGGCTGGATGTGGGCGCGCATGGCGAAGATCGCGCAGGCGAAACTCGCGGCAGGCGAAGGCAATAAGGTGTTCTTCCAGAACAAGCTTGTCTGCGCGCAGTACTGGATGGAGCGCATGATTCCGGAATGCTCCATGCTGTTCGAGCGCATCCAGGCCGGCAGCAGCGCACTGATGGCGTTCCAGGCGGCAGGCTGATCAGACTGCCGCCAACCGCGCGAGCTGATTCATCAGCGCGCTGACACCTTTAAGCCGCGCTTCGGGCGCCGGCCAGTCGCGCGCGATGACAAGCTTTTGATCTGGCCGCACTTTCATCGTGCTCCTGTGTTGCGCGATGAGACCTACAAGTGCGGCCGGATTCGGGAACTGATTGTTGCGGAAGGTAAGCGTTGCGCCTTTCGGCCCAGCGTCAATTTTCTCGACAAGCGCTATACGGCATAGCTGTTTGATCGAAACGATCTCAAGCAGATGTTTCACTTCGTCCGGCAGCGGCCCGAAACGGTCGATGAGTTCTGCCGCGAATTGATCGATATCGCTTTGCGCTTCGACACCGGCTAGGCGGCGATAAAGCGCCATGCGGACATTGAGGTCGTTGACATAGTCTTCCGGGATCAGGATGGCCGCGCCAATATTGATGAGCGGCGACCACTCATCCGGCAATTCGCTCACATCGATACCAGCACGCATCTGGGACACGGCATCCTCGAGCATTTCCTGATAAAGCTCGATGCCGACTTCGCGCACATGACCGGATTGTTCTTCGCCGAGCAGATTGCCCGCGCCGCGAATATCGAGATCGTGGCTCGCCACCGAAAAGCCCGCACCCAATTGATCGAGCGATTGCAGCACGTTGAGGCGCCGCTCCGCCGTGTCCGTCAATTTGCGATCCGCAGGCGTCGTCAAATATGCATAAGCGCGCTGTTTGGCGCGGCCGATGCGACCGCGCAATTGATAAAGCTGCGAAAGGCCGAACATATCGGCGCGGTGCACGATGAGCGTGTTCGCCGTCGGAATATCGAGGCCGCTTTCCACGATGTTCGTGGACATGAGCACATCGATCTGGCGATCATAAAATGCCGTCATCGCATCTTCGAGTACATTCGCCGCCATTTGGCCATGCGCGATAGCCACTTTCACTTCCGGTACGGTCTCTTTGAGGAATTGCTCGGCATCGCGCAGATCGGCAATGCGCGGACAAACATAAAAGCTTTGTCCGCCGCGATAATGTTCGCGCAGCAATGCCTCACGAACCACAAGCGGATCGAACGGCGTCACGAAAGTACGCACGGCGAGGCGATCAATGGGTGGCGTCGCAATCAAGGAAAGATTGCGCACACCGGAAAGCGCCAATTGCAACGTTCGCGGGATTGGCGTTGCCGTCAGCGTCAACACATGCACATCGGCTTTGAGCGCCTTGAGCTTTTCCTTATGCGTGACACCAAAATGCTGTTCCTCATCCACGATCACGAGGCCAAGATTGGAGAACGAGATATTGCCTGCAAGCAAGGCATGCGTGCCGACGACGATATTCACGTCGCCAGTCTTGAGACCATCTTTTGTCTCACGCGCTTCCTTCGGATCGACAAATCGCGACAATTGCCGGATTTTGACCGGAAAGCCCGCGAAGCGGCTCGTGAAATTTCGGAAATGCTGGCGCGCGAGCAATGTCGTCGGTACAACGACAGCAACCTGTTCGCCCGACATTGCCGCAACGAACGCGGCGCGCAATGCGACTTCCGTTTTTCCGAATCCGACATCGCCGCAAACGAGCCGATCCATCGGCCTGCCCTTCGCAAGATCGGCAACAGTATCGGCAATCGCACGATCCTGATCTTCCGTTTCCTGATAAGGAAAACGCGCGCAGAATTCGTCATATACGCCCTGCGGTGGTTCAATGGCGGGCAGCGTTTTCATCTCGCGCGCGGCGGCGATGCGAATGAGTTCGGCGGCCATCTCGCGTACGCGCTCTTTCATGCGCGCTTTGCGTTGCTGCCAGCCCGCACCACCAAGACGATCGAGTTGTGCGGTACCCTCATCTGCGCCGTAGCGCGTCAAGAGTTCAATATTCTCGACGGGCAAAAACAATTTGCCGCCGTCATATTGCAGCTCCAAGCAATCATGCGGCGCGCCCGCCACATCGAGCGTTTTCAATCCGATATAGCGGCCGACGCCATGTTCGACATGCGTGACGAGATCGCCGGCGGCCAATCCCGATGCCTCGGCAAGGAAATTCTGTGCGCGCCGCGATTTCTTGCGTGCATGCACCATGCGGTCGCCAAGAATGTCCTGCTCGGCGACGATGGCGAAATCGGGCGTTTCAAAACCGTGCTCGATACCGAGCACTGCGATGCCCGCGGCGCTTGCGTGCATCGTTTGCGCATCGTTCCAATCCGCAATCGGTCGCACCGCGCCCAAACCGTGATCGGATAACACGCCGCCGAGCCGCTCTGCTGAGCCCTCGGTCCAGGCCGCTAGCGCGACACGCTTGCCAGCTTTCTGCAGCGACTGCACATGTGCGGCAGCTGCTTCGAATACATTCACACGGCCTTGCGTGCGTTCCGGTGCGAAATCGCGGGCCGCCCGGCCGCCCGCATCAACGGAGTGCTTCGATTCCGGCGCCAGGAATGGCGAAAGCTCACGCACGAGATTGCGCGCAAGCGCGGCGCTCCATTCTTCCGCGGTCAGATAAAGCGTGTCCGGTGGTAGCGGCTTATAAGGTGGGGCTTTGATAGCAGCGGTTTTGGAATCGCGGCGCAATTGCTCGCGCGTCGAGAAATAGTCGGCGATCAATTCCAATCGCGCAGCTTTCGCATCTTCGGTTTGATGGCCGAGGAAAACGAGCGCGCGCGGCAGGTAATCGAACAGCGTATCGAGATTGGAATAAAACAGCGGCAACCAGTGCTCCATGCCCTGATGCTTGCGGCCCGCACTGACGGATTCATAAAGCGGATCATCGGTCGCGGGCCCGAACGCCGCGACATAGCCCGCGCGGAACAGACTTATGGACTCGGCATCGAGCGGTGCTTCGCTCGCGGGCAACAATGTCACTTCGGGTACAGTGTCGCTCGAAAGCTGCGTTTCCGCATCGAAACGACGAATGACATCGAGCGTCGTGCCGAAGAAATCGAGACGCAGCGGCTGCTCCGCGCCCGACGGCCATAAGTCGATAATACCGCCGCGCAGAGCGAAATCGCCCGGCTCGCGCACGGTACCTGCGCGAACGTAACCATTGCGCGAAAGAAATGCGACAAGCACATCGTGATCGACCGCCTCGCCGCTTTTTGCAAGGAAGCTTGCCTTCGCGATGCTTGCGCGCGGCGGCACGCGCTGAAGCATAGCGGCCACCGTCGTCACGACCACAAGCGGCGCTTCGGCATTGTGCGATGTCAGCGCCGCCAGCGTCACAAGACGCAGGCTTTCAATATCCGGCTTCGGCGACATCCGATCATAGGGGAGACAATCCCATGCCGGAAACGAAAGCACTGTGATATCGGGATGGAAAAAACGCAGCACTTCTTCCGTCGCCGCCGCGCGTACATCGTCCGGCGCGATGAACAGCACAGGATGTTTGCCGCGCCGCGCAGCCTCGCCAGCGATATAGGCGTCATAGCCATCCGGCGCGCCCGTGACCGCAAAGCGGCCCTCCGCGCGGGCAATGTAATTCAAGCGTTCCATGTCGGATTCACGCGTGCGCAAAGCGCCTTCATACGGGCAAAAACCGGCGTATCATGCGTGGGCGCAATCTCGGCACCCTGCAACCACGCATAGACTTCCTGATCGGGCACCGTGAGCAGCGCCTCGAAAGCGTCAAGTTCCGCGTCGCTCATATGCGCCAATGCTTCATCCGCGAAGGTCCCGAAAATGAGATCGACCTCGCGGAAACCGCGCCGCCGCGCGCGAAATAGAAGACGCTTGCGGCGTGCCTCAAGCGCGCCACTTGGATCGGTAGTCGTCATGGGCGGCGATATAGCGTGCGCGGGCGGCGCGGGCTAGTGGGCGGACGCGCGGAGTCATATTCTACTGTGCTATGCGGCCTGCGATTCTTTTTCCGCTCTTTGCCGATACGCGCACGCTTCCCGGGGTGGGACCAAAGCTTGAGCGGCTCATTGCGCGCGCGGCGGGCACACGGCTTCTCGACCTCATTCTCGATCTGCCGACGGGATTGATCGACCGCTCCTATCGGCCGCGATTGATCGATGCGAAGGAAGGCCGCATCGTGACGGCAACCGTAAACGTGCTCGACCATCTGCCGCCGCACGATCCGCGCAGGCCCTATCGCGTGCGATGCACGGACGACAGTGCCGTGTTGGATCTCATCTTCTTTCGCGCGAAAGGCGATTACCTGATGCGCATGCTGCCACCGGGTACGAAGCGCATCGTCAGCGGCCGCGTCGAACGTTACAAAGGCGGCCTGCAAATGGCGCATCCGGATCACATTGTCGATCCGGACCATGCGGGCGATATGCCGTTGCACGAGCCCGTTTATCGTTTGACGGAAGAACTGCCTGCCAAGTCGCTGGCGAAAGCAATACGCGGCGCGCTGGAGAAATTGCCACAAATGCCGGAATGGCAAGATGCTGCGTTTCACCGTGCGCGCGGTTGGACCGACTTCAAGACGGCTTTGCTTACCGCGCATGCGCCGCAAAGCGAAGCGGAACTCATTCCGACAACGCCGGTGCGCTCGCGTTTGGCCTATGACGAATTGCTTGCCAATCAATTGGCGCTTTCGCTGATCCGCATACGATTGCGCACGCAAAAGGGTCGCTCGCTCAAATGCGATGGTCACTTGAAGGCGAAGGCAATCGCCGCCCTGCCCTTTGCATTGACCGACACACAACTCAAGGCTCTTTCCGAAATCGAAAACGATATGGCGGCACCGGAACGCATGTTGCGGCTTCTGCAAGGCGATGTCGGTTCCGGCAAAACGATCGTGGCGTTTCTTGCGCTGCTCGGCGCTGTCGAAGCGGGATGCCAGGGCGCGTTGATGGTGCCTACAGAAATTCTCGCGCGACAGCACATGTTGTCTCTTTCGCCTCTCGCTAAGACTGCCGGGATTCGCATTGCGCTGCTCACGGGCCGCGAACGCGGGCCCGCGCGCGAAGAAATCCTGCGGGCGCTGGCATCCGGCGAGATCGATATTCTTGTCGGCACGCATGCGCTGTTTTCCGAAGATGTCGTGTTTCGCGATCTTGGTCTTGTCGTGGTGGATGAACAGCACCGGTTCGGCGTGCATCAACGTATGCAATTGCAAGGCGCGGGTGCGCATCCTGCCGATGTGCTTGTGATGACGGCAACGCCCATTCCGCGCACACTCGCGCTTACCGCCTATGGCGATATGGATGTTTCGCGTTTGATTGGCAGACCTCCCGGCCGCAAACCTGTGGAGACGCGTGTTTTGTCTGATACACGTATGGACGATGTGATCGCGCATCTCTCCCGCGCAATTGCGAGCGGCGCGCGCGCCTATTGGGTGTGTCCGCTCGTCGAGGAATCCGAGAAGATTGATCTTGCCGCTGCCGAGGAACGCGCAAGCACGTTGAAGAAAGTATTCGGTGCGAAAGTCGGCCTTGTGCATGGCCGCATGAAAGGGCCAGAGCGCGATACGGCGATGGCGAAGTTCAAAGCAGGGCAAACGCAGATCCTCGTTGCCACGACCGTTATCGAAGTGGGCGTCGATGTGCCGGAAGCGACGATCATGGTGATCGAACATGCGGAACGTTTCGGCCTTGCGCAACTGCATCAGCTGCGCGGACGTGTGGGGCGCGGGTCTGCGCGGGCAAGTTGCCTGTTGCTCTATCATGGACCGCTTGGTGAAACCGCGAAGGCGCGCCTCAAGACGATGCGGCAAACGGATGACGGGTTTGTCATCGCCGAGGAGGATTTGCGTTTGCGTGGTGCGGGCGAATTGCTTGGCGTGAAGCAAAGCGGTTTGCCGGAATTCAAACTTGCCGATCTGTCGGTTCATGGCGAATTGCTCGCAGCGGCGCGCGACGATGCGCGATTGATCGTGGCGCGCGATCCCGAATTGAAATTGCCGCGCGGCGAAGCCTTGCGCGTTCTGCTTTACCTTTTCGAGCGCGACGAAGCCGTGCGCTATCTGCGGACCGGTTGATTGATGATCGATTTCCCTTCCGCGCTTTTGCAAGCCTTGAACGATACGCTTCCGGGAATAGCGAACATCGAGAACTTGAAACGTCTTTCGGGCGGAGCGAGCCAGGAGACGTGGAGTTTCGACGCTGTTGTCAGTGGCGCGGTCGAACCGCTCATTTTGCGGCGGCGTCCGGGCAATATCCCACGCGGAGGCAATTCCGTTTCCCTTGCGACAGAAGCGCACGTCATCGAGGCAGCGCGTCGTGCGAGCGTGAAAGCGCCACGCGTGCGTTGCGTGTTGAAGCCAGAGGACGGTATCGGCGAAGCCTATGTGATGGACAGGCTCGAAGGTGAAACCATTGCGCGCAAAATCCTGCGCGATGAAGCATTCGCAAATGTGCGTCCCAAGCTTGCGCGGCAGTGCGGTGAAACTCTCGCACGGATTCATGCCGTCAATACCGAACCACTGCGAGATGCGTTGCAGACGATGGATGGACGAACGCAGCTTTCCCGCTACCGCGACCTCTACGATGCTTATGATTATCCACATCCGATTTTCGAGCTTGCGTTTCAATGGCTCGAACCACGTTTGAAAGAATCCGGAAGCGCAACGCTTGTGCATGGCGATTTCCGCAACGGCAATCTGCTTATTTCGCCGGGCGGCATCGAAGCCGTGCTCGATTGGGAGTTGACGCATATCGGCGACCCGCTCGAAGATATCGGCTGGATCTGCGTGAATTCATGGCGCTTCGGTGTGAGCGAGAAGCTTGTCAGCGGATTCGGTGATCTGGGCGATTTGCTTGAAGCATATGTAGCGGCGGGCGGCGCGCGTTTCACACCAGATGATGTGAAACCGTGGATCGTGTTCGGATCGCTCAAATGGGGCATTATGTGCATGACGATGTACCAGGGTTTTCGGGCTGACGGCTCTGTTGAACGCGCGGCAATCGGGCGGCGCGCTTCGGAAGCCGAAATCGATCTTGTCAATCTGCTTATCCGCGATGAGCTAAAGCCATGATGGATCAACCTTCGATGCTCGAACTCGTGAAGGCGGTGCGCGATTTCATCGAGAAACGTGCGATGCCGGAGCTTCCGGGACGGACCGCGTTTCATGCGCGCGTGGCTGCGAATGCGCTCGGCATCGTCGCGCGGGAATTGGAGCATGGCGGCATTGCATCGAAGGAAGAA
>DATHQA010000240.1:0-4749 GCA_035483375.1 Rhizomicrobium sp.
TTGCGCACGAGATTCATGAACACCTGAATCAATTGATCGCGGTCGCCGCGCACCGGCGGCAATGACGGATCGAATTGTTCGTTGAACGTCACGCCGCGCGCGAAACTTGTTTCGGCAACTTTGCGGGCGCGATTGAGCACCTCGTGAATGTTCACGCCCTCGCGCGGGAAGGTACGCGTATCGCCGAAATCTTCCATGCGATCAATAAGGCCGCGAATGCGATCGGCCTCCGCGCAGATGAGTTCGGTGAGATTGCGTTCGCTCGCTGGCACAGCGTCTTCCAGCAATTGCGCGGCCCCGCGAATGCCCGCAAGCGGATTCTTGATTTCATGCGCAAGCACCGCCGCCATGCCGTGCAGCGAACGCACCGCGGAGCGATGAAGCAATTGGCGATCGATGCGATGTGCAAGTCCGCGCTCTTGCAGTGTGAGCACGACAGCGCCTTCCGGCTCCGTCACGGGCGTCACCGCAATATCGGCGACACGCTCGCCGTGACGCGGCGTGGTGAGATCGACATTGCGTTCGCCGACCGATGCGCCGCGCTCGCGCGCCTGTTCGATAAGCTGAATGAGCGGACTGCCGAACGGCACGATCTCCTCAAGGCGATGCTTCATGAGAAGCCCCGCGCCCATATCGAAGAACTGCTCGGCTGCAGGATTGACGTAGAGCATCTCCTGCTCCGGCCCTACGAGCAGGATCGGCATGGGAAGCGCGGCTGCGATCTGCGCACCGGCGCCCGCATCCATGCGGAAGCCGGGGATATTTTCGGCGATATGAGTGCTCATGCTTTAGGCAATCCGTATTTCTGCTCAATCTATGAGCAGTTTAGCCGCAGGAACGGGCGCTTGGCGAGTGCGTGCTTCATGCCTAGGGTGCGGCATGGTCTCCATGGCGGTTCTCATCGTGGCGGGTGGCAGGGGCGAGCGCGCGGGTACCGGCACGCCCAAGCAATACCGGCTGCTAGCCGGACGGCCTGTGCTCGCCCATGCGCTTGCGGCCTTTCGGTCGGTGGGGCCGGTACAGGTCGTCATCGGGACTGAGGACGCCGAAGCATACATTGGGGCGACCGAGAGCTTCGATTTGCTGCCGCCTGTGATCGGCGGCGCGGCACGGCAGGATTCCGTATTGGCGGGGTTGGAGGCGCTTGCTGCGCATCATCCCGATTTCGTGCTTATCCATGATGCGGCGCGCCCGCTTGTGTCCGCGTCACTCATTACGCGCGTGACGGCAGCGCTTGAAGCGGGTGCGGAGGCGGTCGTGCCTGCACTCGCTGTCGTCGATGCATTGAAAGACAGAGAAAACTGGCGCTCTGTTGCGCGTGAAGAATTGCTACGCGTGCAGACGCCGCAAGGTTTCCGGTTCAAGGACATTCTCGCCGCACATCGCGCACAAAAGGGAAGCGCGGCTGCTGACGACATTGCGATCGCCCGGGAAGCCGGAATGAAGATCACTTCCGTGGCCGGAGACGAACGCAATATGAAGATCACAAGCGCGGAGGACTTCGCCATCGCGGAGGATTTGATGGGACGTCGCGAAACGCGCACGGGTATGGGCTTCGATGCGCATCGTTTCGGCCCCGGCGATCATGTGTGGCTGTGCGGCGTGAAGATCGCGCATGGTAACGGTCTCATAGGCCATTCCGACGCCGATGCCGGATTGCACGCGCTGACCGATGCGGTGCTTGCCGCGGTTGGTGCGGGCGATATCGGTCAGCATTTTCCGCCGAGCGATGAAAAATGGCGCGGCGCTTCATCCGATCAATTCCTCAAACATGCGGCCTTGCTCGTACATGAAGCGAGTGGCGCGATCGTGCATTGCGACGTGACGCTTATTTGCGAAACGCCGAAGATCTCGCCGCATCGCGAAGCCATGCGTAAGCGTATCGCCGAAATCCTTTCTCTCGATGTTTCGCGTATCAGCGTGAAAGCGACAACGACAGAAGGCATGGGCTTCACGGGTCGCCGTGAAGGCCTCGCCGCGCAGGCGCTCGCGACGGTTGAATTATGCCGATGATGGAACAGCCATCCAAGCGTTGGCCCGCTTATATCGCCACGCTGTTTGGAATCGGCCGCACGCGTTACGCGCCGGGAACGGTTACAAGCCTTGTCGCGCTGCCATTTGCGGCGATCATTCACTACTATGCCGGTTCGTTTTTCTTGTTGCTCGCCGCGATCCTTGCAAGTGCAGTCGGCGCATGGGCCTGCGATCTCTATTCGAAAAAAATCGGCAAATCCGATCCCGCCGAATGCGTGATCGACGAACTTGCGGGTCAGTGGCTCGCCTGTGCCTTCGCGCATTTCACGATTGCGGGATATGTGCTCGCGTTCGTGCTGTTCCGGTTGTTCGACATCACGAAGCTGTGGCCCATTTCGCTGGCCGAGCGCGTACCGGGCGGCGTCGGGATCATGCTTGACGATATCGTGGCGGCGGTTATGGCTGGTGCCATTCTTGCCGCCGCGCAACATTGGGGAGTGATTTGATGTTCCCCGCCCCACTTTTGGCACTTGCCGAACTCGTGCTCGCCGAAGCGCGTGAGAAAAAATTGCGCATCGCAACTGCCGAAAGCTGCACCGGCGGATTGATCGGCGGCGTGCTTACGGAAATTCCCGGCTCGTCGGATGTGTTCGAGCGCGGCTTCATCGTTTATTCCAATCGCGCGAAATCTGATTTGCTTGGCGTACCGGGAGATCTCATCGCCGATATGGGTGCGGTGTCGGAGCCCGTCGCGCGCGCGATGGCCGAAGGCGCGGTCGAAAATTCACATGCCCATATCGCCGTTGCCGTAACTGGCGTTGCAGGCCCAGGCGGCGGCACGAAATTAAAGCCGGTCGGTCTCGTGCATATCGCGGTTGCGCGCGAAGGACGATCTATCCTGCACGAAGCGCATCGCTTCGGCGATATCGGCCGCAGCGAGGTGCGCATGCGCACGGTAGAGGCGGCGCTGGAGCTGCTACGCCGTCTGCTTTGAGAGCACCTGTGCCCGTTTCACGAACGCATCGGCCATCTTCATCACGACGCGTTCGAATACTTGTCCCACGACAAGATTGAGCACCGGATTTTTGAACTGGAACACGATTTTGAATTCCACGGCACAGCCGTCATTATGCGGCGTAAATTTCCAATGATTGTCGAGATGACGGAACGGCCCTTCGGTCTGCTTCACATCGATCACGCGCGCGGCGCGATCCAGAACCACGCGACTTGTATAACGCTCCTGGATATTGCGATAGCCGACCACCATTTCAGCGACGATGACATCGTTGTCGCCTTCAGCGCTGCGCAATAGCACACGCAATGCCTTCACCCAGGGCAAGAATTTCGGATAGCTCTGCACATCCGCCACGACCTCAAACATGAGATCGGCTGAGTAAGGAACAAAACGTGCTTCGGAGTGTGTCGTCATTAGAAGGGTGTCGCCATTAGACCATTAGATATGTGAACGCGCCGCTTTCAATGCGGCGAAATCGGAATCGGCGTGATAGGACGAGCGCGTCAGCGGTGACGCCGACACCATGAGAAATCCTTTCGCGCGCGCAGTGGCTTCAAGGCCCTTGAATTCTTCAGGCGTCCAGAAGCGTTCGAGCGGCACATGCTTCTTCGTCGGCTGCAGATATTGTCCGACGGTGAGGAAATCGACGCCCGCCATGCGCAGATCGTCCATCACCTGCATGATCTCTTCACGGCTTTCGCCAAGACCCACCATCAAGCCCGATTTCGTGAAACCATCGGGCACCAGAGAACGTGCGCGGTCGAGCAATTTCAAGCTCGCATAATAGCGCGCGCCGGGCCGCACATTGAGATAAAGCCGCGGCACGGTTTCGAGATTGTGATTGAACACATCGGGCCGCGCCTCCATCACGATCTCGAGCGCGCCGTCCTTGCGCAAGAAATCCGGCGTCAGCACTTCGACTGTCGTGCCGGGGCTATACGTGCGGATGGCACGGATCGTGCGCGCGAAATGTGCGGCCCCGCCGTCAGCCAAGTCATCGCGATCAACCGATGTGATGACCACATGCTTCAAGCCGAGCTTTGCAACCGCGCGGCCGACATTGTCCGGCTCATCGGCATTGAGCGCACCGGGCAGCCCCGTCTTCACATTGCAGAAGCCGCAGGCGCGCGTGCACGTATCGCCCATGATCATCATCGTGGCGTGGCGATGCGTCCAGCATTCGCCGATATTGGGACACGCAGCTTCCTCGCAGACGGTATGCAGATTGTGTTCGCGCACGATGGCGCGCGTCTCGGCATATTCCCGGCTCACTGGAGCACGGACGCGAATCCATTCCGGCTTGCGGTGCACGATCGAGTCGGGCCGCGCCGCTTTTTCGGGATGCCTGAGCGCTCCCTTCGCCGTGTCGATCACGATAGTCATGCGTCGTTCATATAATCATGTGCGGCCACAAAATCACCTTGCCTAATTATGCGGTGCCGGCGGAGGTGGGGCATCGAGAATCGCGCGTGCCTGCCTGGTCAGCATTTCAGCCAGTTCGAGCGCCTGCGCAGGCAACAGCCCAAACTGCAACACCCTGCCCGGCCCCTGCAACTCCTCCGGCGATTCGGCATAGCGAAGCTGCAGGAACACGAACATGTCGGCCACGGGTGCGACGGACCAGCCCTTCACGGGCCGTGTCACAATCTTTCCGCTCGAATCTTTCTCCAGATCGTCGGTCGTCATGGGCGAACCTCCGCGGGAATGCTGACTGCCCCGTCATTCTCACGATGGCCGCGTGCGGACAATCGGAAAATGAC
>DATHQA010000241.1:0-3641 GCA_035483375.1 Rhizomicrobium sp.
ATTCGCGGGCGAGATCGCGCAAAAGCTCATCGCCGCGGGCCGCGATGCGAATGAGCCTGCAGCCATCGTGAGCGATGCGACATTCGACGCACAAACCGTGCGCGTGATCCCCCTCGCACAATTGGGCAATGCGGCGGCGCAAAGCACAGCACTTGCGATCATCGTCATCGGCGAGAACGTGCGCCTGCGCGAAGGCCTCGATTGGCTCGGTGCCATGAGCGGCAAGCTCCTCAATCCCGATCCGCTGAACCAGCGGCAGTTGAGCGATGCGAGCTAATCATCGCCGCCAGTGGAGAATGAGCTTCCGTCCGCGCAATTCCACGGACGCCAGATGAGACAGGAACGTCATGCCGAGCAAGGACTGGCGCATCGGGGTCTGGTTGATGGAAACCGAGACATCGGACAATTCGAGCGCGCCGATGGATAGCGTGCGTACCGTATAGAATGCGCCGCGGCCTGCGCCATTCGCGGTGTCGTAAATCTGGCTGAAGTCGAGCGTGTTCAGATCGATACCGAGGCGCTGGGCATCGGCAGGACTGAGCGTGACGTCGCTTGCGCCCGTATCGATGAGGAATTTCACAGACACGCCGTTGACCGTACCATAAACGTAGAAATTGCCGTTCCCGCTTCGCGTCAGGATCAGCTCATGTGCGTTCGAAACCGGATAATCGGGAATCAGCTCGGCGCGCACGCGCATCGCCATATCGCGGATTTCGTCCTGATAGGTGAAGCCGATAGCAAGAACGGCCGCGACCGTGAGCCAGATGAGAATGTTGTGCACGACTTCGCGCATCGGGATATTGCGGCCAAACAGGAATGTGGTGGAGACAAGCACAAGGATCGCCACCAATCGGATGAGATAGGCAGTGTCGTAATCGGAATTGGTGCGATCCGGGAATGCTCGCGCCAATGCGAGAAGTCCAATACCGCCTGCGACGACCACTGCAAGCCAAACAACGAAACGCATACGGGACGGACGAGTGGCAGGCCGCGACGGATCGCGATGCCACGGCCCCCTATCGGGCATCGGCCGCGTCCGGTTTCTTCATCCGCTCCGGCAGCAAAGCCATCACGCGCCCGCGTTCCGCATCGTCCATCGAACCCCAGCGCGCAATCTCATCAAGCGTGCGGCCGCAGCCTTCGCACAGGCGCGTGGCGGGGTCGATCTTGCAGATGTTGACGCAGGGCGTTTGGATCATGGCGAGTAGCGAATAGTTAGTAACATTTTCCCCTACTCGCTATTCGCTACTCGCCATTCGCCCAAACGCTGCTCTATCGACCGGACGGTACCTTATTGAACGGCACATCCTTGTCCACACGGATGTCGCCGGGCAGACCTAGCACGCGTTCGGCGATGATGTTGCGCAGGATTTCGTCCGTGCCGCCTGCGATGCGCAGGCCCGGTGCTGCCACCCATCCCATCTGGAACATGCCGTGTTCGAGCGCATCCTCGCCCTTCATCACGCCCGCTTCGCCTTCCAACTCCATCGCAAACGCCGACATGTCCTGAAGTTTCGGCGCGACGACCACTTTCGCGATAGAGGCTTCCGGCCCCGGTTGTTGCCCGCGCGATAGCGCCGTCATCGTGCGATAGGTTGTGTATTTGAGGCCCGCCGAACGCACATACCAATCGGCAAGCTTCTCGCGCACGGCGGCGTTCTTGATTGCAGGGCCGTCTTCCAACTCGAGCTGACGCGCAAGCTGCAACAATTGCGGCACGTCGAGGCCGCCGCCCGTGCCCCCGCCGACAGCAAGCCGCTCATGCATGAGCGTCGTGAGCGCCGCCTGCCAGCCCTGCCCCACTTCACCGAGACGCTGCGAATCCGGAATGCGTACGTCGGCGAAGAACACTTCGTTGAAATTGGCGCCACCCGAAATCTGCTTGATCGGCTTCACCTCCACGCCCTTCTGCTTCATCGACAGGAAGAACATCGTGAGGCCCTTGTGCTTCGGTGCATCCGCATCGGTGCGGGCAAGCAGCAAGCCGTAGTCGGAATAATGCGCGCCTGTCGTCCACACTTTGGAACCGTTGACGACCCATTCGTCGCCAACTTTCTCCGCGCGCGTGCGCAACGCTGCGACGTCGGAACCGCCCGCAGGTTCGGAGAACAATTGACACCAGATCTCCTCGCCATGCAGCGCGGGCTTCACATAGCGCGCGATGGCGTCCTTCGAGCCATAGGCCATCAATGTGGGAATGCACATGCCAAGCCCGATGGAGAAGAAGCCCGTCGGCGGGACTTCGTATTTCGCCTCTTCCTGATTGAAGATGATCTGCTGCATCGGCGTGCCCCCATAGCCGCCAACTTCCTTCGGCCATGTGATGCGTGCATATCCCTGATCGGCCTTGGTCGATTGCCATTGCTTGGCCGCGCGGATCGCATCGGCCTGATCGTCGCCAAGCGGATCGGCAACCTCGCGCTTATCGCGCGGTTTCGCATTCGCTTCGAGCCAGGCGCGCGCCTCGGCACGGAATTTTGCTTCTTCGATACTGTCTTCGAAATCCATCGCTCTATTCCTTATGCCGCATTGCTGAGTTCGAGTTCGGTGACGAGCTTGTCTTTCCAGACACGCACAGGCCCAAGCGCCAGGCTCAATTGCCGCGCGCGCTTGTAATAGAAATGCACATCGGCCTCCCACGTGAATCCGATGCCGCCATGCGTCTGGATGTTTTCCTTTGCCGCATAATCGAAAGCTTGCGTCGCACTGATGCGGGCCGCCGCCGCCGCAAGCGGCAATTCGCGCGCGCCTGTCGAAAGCGCCCAGGCGCCGTAATAGGCATTGGAGCGCGCAAGCTCCGTATTCACATACATATCCGCGAGCTTGTGCTTGATCGCCTGAAACGACGCGATGGGACGGCCGAACGCATAACGCTCCATCGCGTAAGCCTTCGCCATCTTCAGACAGGAATCCGCGCCGCCCACCTGTTCGAATGCCATCAAGATCGCTGCGTGATCGAGCACGCGGTTCGCGACGCTCCACGCTTCGCCCGCTTTGCCGAGCGCTTCGGCATTGGCATTGTCGAATGTGATTTCCGCATAGCCGCGCGAAGGATCGACCGTTTCGACATTGCGGCGTTTGATCGAATTTTGTTTCAAATCCACGAGAACGAGCTGCAATGCGCGCTCGCCCGGCTCATCCGAAACGCGCGCAAGAACGACCGCGTAATCGGCGATGCCGCCGTCCATGACCGGCGTTTTTCGTCCCGATAGTTTTCCGTTCCTGAACGTGCAGCGAATGTTTTTCGGCAAAATTGCGCCGGGGTTCTCGCTACGCGCGAGTGCGCCGATGATTTCGCCGCTCGCAATTTTGGGCAGCAGACGCTGTTTCTGCTCCTCAGAACCGGCCGCCAAAACGCTTTCCGCAAACAGATAAATAGTGGAAGAAAACGGCACCGGCGCAAGCGCGCGTCCCAATTCCTCGGCAATTACACATAATTCGAGATAACCAAGGCCAAGTCCGCCATATTGTTCGGGAATCGCCGTTCCCATCCATCCCAAATCCGCGATTGCCTTCCACAAAGCGGCGTCGGTTCCCGCACCATTTTCGTAAGCGGCGCGCACCACCTTCGTCGTGCATTTCTCGGAGAGGAATTTGTGCGCCTGCTCCTTCATCATTTTCTGGTCGTCGGAGAAATCGAA
>DATHQA010000242.1:0-4859 GCA_035483375.1 Rhizomicrobium sp.
GGCTGCGGCCGCCGTCCATGGCGAGGCCGATCTCTGGCGTCTCGTTCTGGCGTCGAGCCCCAAACTGCTCACCTATCTCATGAGCTTCATGACGCTGGGCATTTTCTGGGTCGGCCAACAGGCGCAGCTCAATCTTCTCGAGCGTACCGACCGCGATTTTGCGTGGCTTCACATAGGCTTCCTCGCCGCCGTTTCCCTCGTTCCGTTTTCAACTGCGTTTCTGTCGGAGTTCATCGTCTTCCGCATTCCGCTGCTCGTCTATCTGTTCAACATCCAGATGCTGGGGCTGCTGCTCTACGGAAGCTGGCAATTGGCGCGGCGGCACAAACTGATGAAGGACGATCTGCCGCCCAACATCAACCGCATCATCTTCCGCCGCATCGTCATCGCGCAGGCGCTTTACACATTCGGCGCGGCGCTGTGTGTGTTTTCGACCTTTTGGAGCATTGGCTTCATCGTCGCCGTGCAATTGAGCTACGCCATCGCCCCGCGCTTCCGCCCGTTTACATGGATGTAGTTTATTGAGTTGCCAGAATGTGCTGCGCAGCGAAAATAATGTGATCGTTGTAATTGAATCCCCAACCATCCGCGAGATCGTTATCCACTCTTCCAACGTACCGCCCATCGTCGATACGGTTGACGATTTCGACCCAGAAACGTTCAAAACCTCGTTCGGTTGATTCAACGCCAACTTTAACGAGTTCACCTACTTTAGCGGAAGTACGCTCCGTAACGCTGGGAATAAGAAACGTGTCGGGATGTTGCCGATTCAATTCGACACCATCGATCAAGACGGCTGGTAGAATTGGATGCCTGATTTCAATCATGCAAGACAGGATGCATGAAGCGGTGTTGCACCTCAACGGGCGTCCTGCTACGCAAAATCCATGAGTGACACACCCGCCACCGAAGCCGCGCGCAGGCGCACCTTCGCGATCATCTCGCATCCCGATGCGGGCAAGACGACGTTGACGGAGCATTTGCTGCTGCTCGGCGGCGCGATCCATGCGGCGGGCCTCGTGAAAGCGCGCGGCGCGGCGCGGCGTGCGCGGTCCGACTGGATGAAGATCGAACAGGAACGCGGCATCTCCGTCACCAGCGCCGTGATGACGTTCGAATATGCGGGCGCGATTTTCAACCTGCTCGACACGCCGGGCCATGAGGATTTCTCCGAAGACACCTATCGCACGCTTACCGCCGCCGACAGCGCCGTCATGGTGATCGATGCGGCGAAGGGCATCGAGGCGCAGACGCGCAAACTGTTCGAAGTCTGCCGCTTGCGCGATATTCCGATCATCACATTCGTCAACAAGATGGACCGCGAGGCCCGCGATCCCTTCGAATTGCTCGACGAGATTTCCGATCAGCTGCAACTGGAATGCGCGCCGATGAACTGGCCCGCGGGCATGGGGCTGAATTTCCGCGGCGTGTACGATCTCTATAGTGATCAGTTCTCCGTGTTCGGGCGCGACACGCATGTGGGCGACAATGCGCTGGCGGCGCTGGTTGATGCTCATGAAAAGGAAAAACTCGACGAGGATCTCGCGCTTGCGCGTGAAGGCCTGCCGCGTTTCGATCTTGCGTCCTATCGCGAAGGGCATTTGACACCCGTGTTCTTCGGCTCGGCGTTGAAGAATTTCGGCGTGCGCGAACTCATCGCCGCTCTTGCCGCTTATGCGCCGCCGCCGCGCGAACAGGCCGCCAAGGGCCGCTCGGTTGCACCGTCCGACAACGACGTCAGCGGTTTCGTGTTCAAGGTGCAGGCGAACATGGACCCGAACCATCGCGATCGCGTGGCGTTTCTGCGCCTGTGCTCGGGCAAATTCCGGCGCGGCATGAAGCTGAAACAATCCGGCACCGGCAAAAGCATCGGCGTGCACAATCCGATCCTGTTCTTCGCTGCCGAACGCGAAACGGTGGACGAGGCCTGGCCCGGCGACATTATTGGAATACCCAATCACGGTATTTTGCGCGTGGGCGATACGCTGAGCGAGTCCGGCGAGATCGTGTTCACGGGCATTCCCAATTTCGCGCCGGAAATCCTGCGCCGCGTGCGCCTTGCCGACCCGATGAAGCAGAAGCATCTGGCGCGTGCGCTGCAAAGCCTCGCCGAAGAAGGCGTCACGCAAGTGTTCAAGCCGATGATCGGCGCGAACTGGATCGTGGGCGTGGTGGGGCCGCTGCAGCTCGACGTGCTGAAATCGCGGCTCAATGCGGAATATGGTTTGGAAGCCGAACTCGACGCCTCGCCCTACGATACCGCGCGCTGGATTTCCGGCAGCGATGCCGATCTCGAGAAATTCATCGGCGCACATCGGGGCCAGATGGCCGAAGACCGCGACGGTGCGCCGGTGTTCCTCGCGAAAAGCACATGGGAGCTGGGCTACGTCGCCGACAAATTTCCCGACATGCGCTTTGCGAAAACGCGGGAACGATCAGAGGTTCACGCGGAAAGTTGAAACGCCAGCGGTGGGTGAACGCACCTAAACCTCACTGTCATGGCCCGCCGGAGTGCGGGCCACCCAGGTGACACGGGCTCCGCAAAGAAGAATTTTCTCAGTTCAATTCTTGTGGAAAAATCTTACGCCGCAGCCGCGCGCCAGCCGGCCATGATTTCGCGGGCGGCGTCTTCGCTCACGGATTCATAATTGGTGAGGCGCGCATAAATCTCTTCGAGGCTCACAAATTCCTCGCGCGCCGCAAGCACGGCCAAGGCGGAAAATGTCGAACGGCTGAGCCGCGCGGCCTTGCATGCAATCGCAAGCGCTTCGCCCGTCGGCTCGCGCAGGATGCGCGCCGCGGTTTCGGGATCGATGCCGATGTAACCGGCGAATTCGACCGTCCAATCCTGCCGCTTCTGCTTGCGTGCGCGTGCGATGAGCGCGGGCTCGTCAAGGCTCGCGGCCTCCGCTTCGCGGCGCTTCTTGTCGAGCAGCAACTCGAACGCCTTGCGCATCGACTCGGGGCAATCCTGCGGCCAATCCGCAAGCAGATCGGCCAACTCGCCGATCAGCATGTCGCGCTGCACGGGCGCACGCTCATTGGCGAGCGCCACAAGACGGAGCAGACGGTCGTTCGTCGCGGACATGGGGGCATTTTAGGCAGCCCCCCGTTAACGATCGGTTCAGTTGCCCGCGATGGCCCAGCGGTCGGGGTAAAAACCGTTGAAATCCGTGCGCACGGCCACGGAATAGGCGCCGATATCGCCGAACACGATGAAATCGCCCGCCGCAATCGTATCGGGCAGCATGAGAGGCCGCGGCAGCACATCGAGCGTATCGCAAGTCGGCCCATAAACGCGGAAACCGCGCACCTCGCCCATGCGGCCGCGCGCCCTTCCCTTGGGATCGAGCATCACGGCGCGCGCGCGATAATCCGCCGTCCATCCGGGCAGCGTGAGTTCGTCGAAGCTGCCATAGATGCCGTCGTTTATGTAAAGCTTGTCATTCTTGCGCAGGATCACTTGCGTGACGAGCGAGAGCCCTTCGGCGACAAGCGCGCGGCCGGGCTCGCACAGCACATGGAAATTCTTGTCGGCGGGAAGCGTCGCGAGGGCTTCCTTGATCGTGTCGAAATACCAGTGATAGGGCGGCACGTCATTGCCGGGATAAGGCCCCGGAAATCCGCCGCCGATATCGAGCGCGGCAATCTCCACACCCGCCATCACCGATGTACGCCGCGCCATCTCGATAGCCTGCGCATAGGAGAACGGCGAAAGGCATTGCGAGCCGACATGGAATGTAACAGCGGGCGCGGCACCCGCGTCCGCCACGCGCTTGAGCAGACGCGCCGCATCGTCCGGCGTCGTGCCGAATTTGCTCGACAGTTCAAGCACCGCGCCGCCAAGCGGCGTCGCAATGCGCACGAAGATGCGAAGCGATTTCGGCGATTTCGTTTCGGCGAGCAATTTGTCGAGTTCGAAATCGCAATCCACGACATAATCGGTGACGCCGTGCTTCTCGAACGCGATCTTCGCAGAACCCGGCGCGCGCACGGGCGCCATGAAATGACAAAGCGCGTCGGGGTAACGTCCGCGCACAAGCTCGATCTCATGCAGCGAAGCCGTATCGAAATGACGAATGCCCGAGGCATAAACCTGATCGAGCGCATGCGGCGCGGGGTTCGCCTTCACCGCGTAAAGCGTATCGCCCGGAAAATCGGTGACGAAACGTTTGGCGGACGCCGCGAAGCGTTCGGGATGGATGACGTAAACGGGCTCGACGGGGCGCGTCTTCTCGATCAACGCCTCGATCGTTGCATAACGCGGAAGTTCGGCGGCGCGTGCATCCATGAGGCGCGTCTTAGGGCCGAGGGGGCAGGGGGTCAAGTGGCGTTTGCGTGAAGTCGAACAGTATTCTCGAAATCGATTTTACTTGCGTCGACTGCCAACTATATTCGGCGAAAACTGCGAGAGAGGGGCGCAATGCGGGTTTATATATTCGGCCTGGTTTTTTCGATTGCGGGCACAATCGCGGCGCTGGCGCAAAACGGTAAAGTTCATCCCCCGCCCGCGGTGGACAACAATACGTTCGACGAGCACGAAGTGTGCCTGATGGTGCCGGGGATTTTCACATCCTATTCGATCGATGATCGGCTTGCGGCCTGCACCGCCGTCATCGAATCCGGCAAATATCGCGGTGAAGATCTTGGGCCGATCTATCTCAATCGCGCAGTGTTTCATGTAAAGAAAAATGAAGACGACGCAGCCCTTGCCGACATCGAAATGTCACATAAGGTTTGGCCCGATTCTCCGCGCCCGCTCATCGATCGCGCGGCAATCTATATGCGCCGGCACCAGATGGATCTCGCGCTTGCCGATCTGCATCAGGTTATTCAGGACAATCCTCATAGTTATGCGG
>DATHQA010000243.1:0-5700 GCA_035483375.1 Rhizomicrobium sp.
GAGTGCGGCCACCCAGGTGATGAGAGATTGATGCGACCGCGTGGGGGTTTAGGTCGTGCCAGCGAATGTCGGCCGAGGCTCGCTCGACGGATGCTCCAAGGTTAACAAGAAACCGCCGGAATCAGATGTGGCTATCATTGCCGAACCCGCAGTCAGATTCAGCCGCGCGGCAAGTTCGTCAGGCAGGACGACGCCAAGTTCGTCATCGATTTGTATGATTTCGAGCCTGTACATCTGCTTCAACACTTTGTTGAACTGATTATACAATGTCCGCATTCATTCGTCACGCTATCGCTGACGAAGTTCCGTCTATTCCGGCGCAATCGTGACTTCGATGCCGTCGAGTTCGGGGGCGCAGACGATCTGGCAGGACAGCCGCGAATTGGGCTCGACCGCGAGCGCCATGTCGAGCATGTCGGTCTCGGCTTCGGATTTCGGGTTCAGTTTTTCGAACCAGCCGCCCTCGACATAGACGTGGCAGGTGGCACACGCGCACGCCCCGCCGCATTCCGCCGTGATCGGCAGGCCCGCATCGCGCAGGATTTCCATCACCGTCCAGCCGTCGCGGCCTTCGGGTGTGTGTTGTGCGCCTTTGCGGTCGGTTGCGACGATCTTCATGCCACGCCCAATTTCTTCTGCAGGCTCGACGACGATGTCGTGTACTGGAAGCGCAGCTTCTCATTCGGCTTGCATATGTGAAAAGCCGCCTGCGCCATAAGCGCGGCCTCATGGAAGCCCGAAAGGATGAGTTTCAGTTTGCCCGGATAGGTATTGATATCGCCGATGGCGAAAATGCCATGCGTGCCGCTCTCGAATTTCTCCGTGTCCACGGGAATGAGATTCTCGTGCAGGTTCAGGCCGAATTCCGCGATGGGGCCGAGCTTGATCGTGAGACCGAAGAACGGCAGGAACATATCGGCGTCGATCTGGAATTCCTTTTTGTCCGTGCCCGCAAGCGTCACTTGTTCGAGCTTGCCGCCCGCGCCGTGCAGCGTTTTCACGCTCGCGACATGGAATTTCACCTTGCCCTCGTCCACGAGCGCGCGCATCTGATTGACGCTGTGCTGCGCCGCGCGGAAACCGTCACGGTGATGCACAAGCGTCAACGAGCGGGCGATAGGCGCAAGATTGAGCGTCCAGTCGAGCGCGGAATCGCCGCCGCCCGCAATGAGAATGTTCTTATCGCGGAACGCTTCCATCTTGCGCACGGCATAATGCACGCTCTTGCCTTCGTAATCCTCGATGCCGGGAACGGGCGGACGCTTGGGCACGAAACTTCCGCCGCCCGCCGCGATCACGACAACGGGCGCTACCAACTCGGTGCCTACATCGGTCGTCAGTTTCCAGCGTCCGTCTTCGAGCTTCGTCAGCGATTGCGCCATCTGGCTGAAATGGAATTGCGCGCCGAAGGGGGCGATCTGTTCCTTCAGCCTGTCGGTCAATTCCTGCCCCGTCACAATGGGCAGGCCCGGAATGTCATAGATGGGCTTCTCCGGATAAAGCTCGGTGCATTGCCCGCCCGCGCGGTCGAGAATGTCGACAAGATGGGCCTTCAGGTCCAACAGGCCCAGCTCGAACACGGCGAACAGGCCAATAGGGCCTGCGCCAATGATGATGACGTCGGTCTCGATGCTCATGCGCTATTTCACAGTCTGTTTATGTATGAATACGTAAACTAGCGTCTATATATGTAGAAAGCCTTCCCCCGACAATCCCCGTGGCCCGCATGGCGGGCGCGCAAGTGTCGCGGGTGGAGCGTCTTGCCGCTATCGCGGCGCTGGCGCAAGGGTCCGGGCATGTCGCCTGAAGATTGCCGGACGATGGAGGAATTGCGGGTCGAGATCGACCGCCTCGATCGCGCGCTTGTGTCTCTTCTTGCCGAGCGCCAGGCCTATATCGAGCGGGCCGCCGCGATCAAAAACAACCGGCAAGCCGTGCGTGACGAGGCGCGCATCGAGGATGTCGTAGCCAAGGTTCTCGCCGAAGCGAGGGCGAAAGGCCTCAGCGCCGCGATTGCCGAACCCGTGTGGCGCGTGCTCATAGAGCGCTCAATCGCGCATGAGTTTGTGACGTTCGACGCTCGCGCCAGACGCTAAAAACACAATCGTCATGGCCGGATTTAATCCGGCCATCCATCCGGCGCATGTCCATACATCGGAATGACTTTCTTGCGCTCGCAGACGCGAGCGCGATGGGTGGCCAGGTCGCGCTGACGCTGCCCGGCCATGACGGGTTTTAATGAATTAGTGCCGCAAATAGGCGGAAATAAAGATCCGCACCGTATCGGCGCGATGTTCCACGGCCTTCAGCGCCGCGCTTGCTCTTTCGCGATCCGCGGGTGGAATGATTTCCGCTTCGGCGGTCGCATCGGCAAGGCCGAATGCACCGACGCCGCGCGCCGCCCCTTTGAGCGAATGGTGCAGATCGTGCCACGCCTTCGCATCCGCGGTCGGCAGCGCTTCGCGCAATTGTTCGAGGATCTCGTCGGCCTGCGTCTGGAAAAGGCGCAGCACCTCCGCGTTCAGGCTCATGTCTCCACCAGTATAACGGGCAAGATGAACCAGATCGATTGGACGTTCGTCCAGATGGAGAGACATGCTGGGAAATCCTGAAGCTCGCAGGCCGTAGAATGGCAGCGCTTCGTCAAGCCTTTCTTAACATCTGGAGGCTTTTTTCCTCAAAAAGGTCTCCAGCCGCCCGGAAATGGTGACACGCCGATGACATGGGCGTGCGAAAACAGGACGGCAACAAATACAACCAGTGCGAGTGCCATACGCCAGTCAAGCGCGGTGACAAGGCTTGCCCGGCCCGACGCCACTGCCCCGAACGGGATGTTGGAGGTGCGGGCCGCAAAGGCATCCCACGCCGCACCCATTTTGCGTTTGCGTTTGGCGTCGATCGAAACCGTACCTGCCAGCGCGAGCACGAGAAACGTGCCGAAGAAAATCACCGACGCTTCATCGCCATTGGCCGCGGTGTGGAATGCCGCCCAGATCGCCACGCCCCACAGGAACGGGTGCCGCGTGATCGCAAGCACGCTCTTGATGGGCTTCGCGGCTGCGCCTTCCTGCTTCAGCGATGTCGGATTGGGCACGATCAGTCCCGGCACAGCGAGAAGGAAAGCAAGCAGCACAACCGGAATGCCTAGATGCCGTATGCCCTCGCCCAGACTGTAGAGTATCGGATCTGCGCCGCTCGCCTGCGCTGCATTATAGGCGATCACAAGCCATGAGATCACGACGATGGATGCAAGCGAGAACAGTCCGAGATAGGCATTCTCGCCAATCGCGCCCGTGATGGCGTCGCGAATCTTCGTGCCCGCGATAAGGAGATGGATGCCTAAGAAAACGGCTGCCGCAGCAATGAGCATATTCATGAGCCCCTCCCTTTTATAAGTAGCTAGGCAACGCGGGCACCAGTTCAAGGCAGCGTAAAGTTCCCGTCACAATTTGCGCTTCGCGATTCTGTTACCACACGGTTAAGATGGCCGTCCCAATTCTGCCGAAGGGAAGATCATGCCGACTTTCGTGACCGAGCGGCAACAGCCCGTTCTCGTGCCCGAGAAGCAGCCGGCTTCGCAGCCGGAGCCCAAGCGCCGTCTGCCGAACCGGCGCCGCGAGGATGCGGGCTTCTGGGGCGTTGCCTTCGCGATTGTGCTTGGCGGATTCTGGGCCGGCGCGATGGCGGCCTATTTCGCGGGCTATCTCGGCGCGGGCGGCATCGCGGCGCTCGGCGTGCAACAACTCGCCCTGTTTGCGGCCATGGTGTTCGTGCCGCCCATGCTGTTCATCGCGGGCGCCTGGGCGATTGCGCGCGGCGCTGCGATGAGCGGCACGGTCGAATTGCTCTCGCATCAGATCGACAAGCTTTTCGCGTCCGACGAAGAATCCTCCCGTACGGCAGCACGGTTGGGCCGCGCGGTTCGTCACGAACTCGATGCATTGAATGCCGGTATCGATGGCGCGTTCACGCGCATGCGTGCGCTTGAAACCGTGTTGCAGAACCAGATCGCGGCTCTCGATGAAGTAAGCGCCCGCACCGATGTGCGCGCGCAAGCCGTTGCCGCACGCCTGCAACAGGAACGCGAGCGCATCGAAAGTTACGTCGATGCGCTCAACGAATCCGCAGGCCGTGCGAGCGAATTCCTTTCCGGCCAGAGCGCGGAGATCAAGGCGATCATCGAATCCGCGGGCGATGTGTTCGCGCAAGGCGCAGTGCATGCGCATGGCGTGGCGGCGAAGGGCGCCGCCGAATTGCAGACCGCCATCGAAGCAGCAGGCGAGGCGATTGAGGCGCGCGCCGTGCGCTCGTCCGAATTCATCGCCAATCGCACAGTACAATTGCAGTCGGCGGTCGCATCGGCCCAAACGGGCCTCAGCGAAACGGCGGAGCATGCTGACAATATCCTGTCCGGCCGCCTGGCGCAGCTCAAAACGATCATCGATGGTGCAGCAGATGCGCTTGGCGATGCGGCGGAGCATTCCGCCGAACTCGTCGCGGGCCGCGTGGCGCAATTCAAGGCCGTCATCGAATCCACCGAAGGCATGTTGAAGTCGGCGGGCCAATCGCTGGAATCGCAGGCCGCCGGTTTTCGTGCCGCTGCCGATACGGCGTCGCAGGCGCCCGTCAACGCCGCCGTCGAACTCGACAAGCAGGCCAAGAAGATCGAAGCCGTCACCGATGCCGCGATGGCGCGCGCCGAATTTGTGCTCGGCCGTCACGAACGTCACCGCGCCGCCATGGGCGAATTGCTGCAAAAGCTCAAGGACGAAAGTGCGGAGCTTGAAGCAGCGCTCGCCAATCAGCGCGGGCAGATGGAGAAATCCATCAGCCTGCTCGCGCCGGAAGCCAAGCGCTTCGAAACGCTCATGGCCGATACGGGCCATCATGTGGAACTCATCATGGCGAACGCGGAAGCGCGCGCAAGCCAGATCGCAGCCAATCTCACGCGCGATTCCGACAGACTGCGCGAGACGAGCGAGGCCGCCGATGTCACGCTCGTGAAGCTTGCCGATACGATGCGCGAAGCAGGCGCGTCCGCCCACATGCTGCTCGGCGAAACGGCGAACGAAGCCAAGAACAACGCCAAGGCGCTTGTCGGCGAGGCGATGGCCGAATGCGAGAAGCTCATTCGTGCGGCAGGCGAACTCGGCGCGCAGACGGCGGAAATCCGCGCCGGCCTCAGCGAAGCGGTCGAGGAGATGGAAGGCCATTTGCTCACGCTGCCCAGTGTCGCGCAGCAGGAGGCGCAACGCGTGCGCGATCTTGTGAGGAGCGAGACGGAAGAAATCCTCGATCTCTCCGCGCGTACGATCACGACGATCCATGCCCGCACGATCGCGCGCACGCATATGAAGGTCGAAGAGACGTCCGATGGTCCGATGGGTGACAGCCTGCTTTCGCGCGCGCGTAAGCTCACGCAGCGGCCCAAGCGCAAAACGCCCGAATACCGGTCCATCGAAGGCGACGGCACGAAATGGGAAATGAGCACGCTGCTCGCCGCCGTCGATACGAGCGAGCCGCGCGAGGAGCGAGGCTTAAAGACGGAAAATGCGGCGGCACTCGGCGCGCTTGAAGTGGCACTCGCCGATCTCGCGCTCGATCTCACAACATTTGCGATGCCCGCACCGGGCGAGGATGAATGGCGGCGTTATCTCGCGGGCGACAGCGCGGTGTTTGCGCGGCGTCTGGCGGGCAGCA
>DATHQA010000244.1:0-2639 GCA_035483375.1 Rhizomicrobium sp.
ACGCGATCTGCCAGCCGATTTGCGCAAAACCCAACGCGATGCCGAGCGCAACCGCCAGAGGAATATTCTTCGTCAGCAGATAGAGGATGAGGAAGAGAATCGTCGATGACAGATCGAGCAGCAGCAGTTTTCCTGCGTTGAACAAATCTTTCATGAGTTAACCTCTTCGCCTGATCCGTCGTGTCAAACGGCCTCGATCGTCTGCAAGCCGGTTTCAATTGCATGAAATCGGTTGCGGTTCTGGCTCAGCTTCCATCTGCAGCGAATGGCGTACAACCGCCGACGTCGAGTGTCCATCTGTCGATTAGGTTGTGACGCAGCATTCTGTTATGATGTTCCACGGTCAGTATCTGCCCCGAGCACTGGCTTCTGAGAGACATTCCGCGGCCCCTTGGGCCCTCGCGCTCCCGCTCAATTCGAGACAACGGAGCGTTTCATGGATACGCCGGCACTGTACAAATACGGACATATGCCGCGGATCGCGTCCGAAATCGTGGAGCCTGTCACGCTTGCGAGCGCGCGAAATTGGAAACCTCCGGTCCGGAATTATGGCCGCTGGATCACGATTTCATCCGAACCGAGAGGCAGCGTACGGAGCATCCTCGGCATTTCCATTGCGGTGGCCCTGACACTACTGATTTTCATTACGGCCGGAACTTTGTTTCCCCGTTTGTTTGAAGACAATGGCGTGATGTTTGGTTTCATCGCTTCGGTGTTTGTCGCTTCTGTGATGACCGGCTACTTCGTGTCCAGCCTCTCCATTCGGCGCACGATCTCCGTTTAGCGCGACGTGTATCGCAATACATGGATCGTGAACCGACGACCGGGCAATTGCCGCCGCCATCTTACAGGAGCACGATATGACCACGCGCATGACAAGCAAGACGGTCGTCTTTCAGCACCCGTTCGTCCTTTTTGGATTCGAGCAGATTGAACCCGCCGGTTCCTACATCGTCGAGACTGAAGAAGAGCAGATCGAAGATGCGTCCGTTTCGGCATGGCGCCGGACCGCAACGATCATGCATATGAACCGTGGCGGAGCGACCGAATATCTGCGGATCGAAGCCGCAGACCTGACGAAGGCGTTGGCGCGCGACGCTGGTCAACAAGAATCCCCCGAAACCACCCAGGCACGCCTCGACTCGGAGCGGCGCAGCAGAAACGCTCGGCTGGTCCGCCGCAAGAAATTCTGAGCAGCAACTCGGGACCTCCAAGAGAAAAGTGCATAAGGGGGCCGGCTTTTTTGCGTGCCAGCAATCAGCTAACGTGCTAAGATACTTGAGTAATTTGGAAATTAGCCCGCGCGCGAAACATCCTTCCACCGCAACATCTGAAATCGCGGTATGTTCACGCCAAGCCGAATACCGGTCCGAAGGCAATGAGTTTGATTGCGCGCCGCGAAGAGTCGATCGCCGCCGGTCCGCCGCATACGCGGAAGAAATATCTTCAGGAAGATGGCGCGAGCTTCATCGGTTCGGTGTTGCTGCATATTCTGGCGGCAATCGTGGTTCTGTTTCTCCTGTCGAAGACCGGATTGCCGTCGTCCCACACAGTGACGCGCTTTCTGCCGGTGGAAATTGTGCAGCTCGACAACGATAAAGACGGAGACACGGCCTCGCCGCCGGAGCAGCACAGGTCGCTCGTTTTTCAGCAGCAATCTTTTCATGTTCCCGTTCCCGTATCCGCCAGCCCGAGGCCCGTGGGCGAAACGCCACAAAAAATGCGTCCGCCGGTGGATGAATTGCAGACCAAACTGCAATCGCTGGCCAAGCTTCGCCAACCCGACACGCCGCTTGTGCCGCTCGAAAGTTCACCGCAGGCCAGCACGGATTCGACGAGCCCCGACGCGGCCGCGGGTGACGAAGCGTCTTACGGCGTGAAAGATCTCATACGCGCGCAGGTGGAGCGGCGCTGGCTTCTCGATCTCGCATTGCTGGGCAAACGCGATTTCCGCGTACCGATTCATGTGGAGGTGACGCGCGACGGCAAAGTCTTGCTGGCGGAGATCGTGGACAAGCGCCGCTACAATTCTGACGCCGCCTATCGCGAGATCGCGCTCAGCGCACACAACGCGGTCATTCTTTCGTCGCCGTTCGCGCTGCCGCCAAACTATTACAAGGACGTCACCGATATAACGCTGAATCTCGATCCGCGCGACGCTTTGCACTAGCGGCCGTCACGGCAGATCGCGCGCGATGCGGAAACTCGTGAAACTGGAATAATCGTAATCGCCATTGTTGGCAGGCGCGGCGCTGCGCGCGGCAGAGCGTATGAAAATCGGCAAATTGCTCCATGAACCGCCGCGGATGACATATCGCTGGCAATTCTTCTCCGTCCATGCGCGGCCGTCGACGGGCGCGCCGACATAGCTTTTGTGCCAGCAATCCGCCGTCCACTGCCACGCATTGCCGAGCATGCCGTAGAGGCCGAACGGATTGGGCGCGAAGCTCTCGACATCGGAAAAAAGCTGGTTGTCCCATTGGCTGCCGCAGCCGTTGCAATTTGCATTGCCGGTGCCGATCTCATTTCCCCACCAGCGCGACGTGGCCGTTCCCGCGCGCGCCGCATATTCCCATTCGGCTTCGCTGGGCAGGCGATAGGGAGGAGAACGCGCGGCCAGCGCCGGGCGCTCGGCTTTC
>DATHQA010000245.1:0-2152 GCA_035483375.1 Rhizomicrobium sp.
TGAGAAAATGATCGCCGCATCGAAACCAAACCGCCGTATCGGCTGCAACGTGATCTCGCACGCCATCTCCGGATTCATGCACATGGTCCAGAACGAACCTGCTTTCGCCCGCAGCACGCGATATTCGGGAAGATAGCGGCCCGCCTGCCGCATCAACCAGATCGGCGGGGGAGAAACACTTTCTCCTCCCATCACGCGAACCAGTTTCTTCTCTTCCTTCAATACAGACTCCTTAGAAGATTTCTTTGCTGAAGATAATGTAAGGCCTGTGATCTGTGGAAAGATCGGTGGGCGGTCCACCTCTAGGCTGCAAGGTCTTGAAATTCAAGGCATTGTTGGAGCGCCGCGACGGCGGCCCGAAATGCCGGTGGGGGATAAGGATGGGAGATATTGGACTGGGCTCACAGTTTGGGCCATGGAAGGGCGCGGGTGTGGACGGAAGGCTCGCGCCCGCACACGGATTGAGAGTGGTTTGTGAGTGAATTTCATCTTTATCTCGTGTCGGATGCGACGGGCGAAACGCTCAATGCGATCGCCAAGGCAGCACTCGCGCAATTCGAAAGCGTGGCGGTGCGGGAGCATCCCTATTCGCTCGTGCGCAGTATGCGCCAATTGACGCGCGCCATCCAGCATATCGCGGCCGATCCCGGCCTTGTTTTTTTCACGCTCGCGAATCCGGATTTGAAGCAAGAGCTTGAGACGCAATGCGCCAGGCTTGGCGTGCCATGTCTCGATGTGCTCGATGGGCCGATTGCGCGCATGCGCCAATTCCTCGGCGTGACGGAGACGCATAAGCCCGGCGGCCAGCATGAGGTAGATCACCGTTATCTCCAGCGTATCGAGGCGCTCAATTTCACGATCCAGCATGATGACGGCCAGGCGCTTGAGGACATCAATGAAGCCGAGGTCATACTCGTCGGCGCGAGCCGCACATCGAAAACGCCGACCTGCATCTACCTCGCGATCCGCGGCGTGCGCGCGGCCAATGTGCCGCTGGTGCCGGGCATGGCGTTGCCAGTGCAACTTGTGGCCGCGAAGAAGCCGCTCATCGTGGGGTTATGGGCGTCGCCCGATCGGCTTGTACAAGTGCGGCGCAACCGGCTCAATACGCTCGGCGAAGTGCGCGACACGGCCTATGTCGATGTCGAAAGCGTGCGGGCCGAGCTGACCGAAACCCGCAAAGTGTTCGATCAATATGAATGGCCTGTGATCGATGTCTCGCGGCGTTCGGTGGAGGAGACGGCGGCCGCCGTCATCAATCTCCTGAGTGAGCGGCAGGATACACGGTCATGCGATTGATCCTCGCTTCGGCAAGCACGGTGCGTGCTGCGATGCTCGCGAACGCGGGCGTGCCGCATGAGGTGATGCCTGCGCATGCCGATGAAGACGCAACTAAAGAACGCCTGCTCGCCGAACGCAAGGATATGGCGGCCATCGCCGATGCACTTGCGGAATTAAAGGCGCTGGATATTTCCGCAAAGCATCCCGATGCGCTTGTGCTTGGTGCGGATCAGGTGCTCGCGTTTGAGGGAAGATTGCTCAGCAAGGCTCGTTCGCTGCGGGAAGCGCGCGAAATTCTCTCCGAATTGCGCGGTCGCCACCACGAATTGCTCAGCGCCGCGGTGCTTGCGAAAGATGGCCGCGCAATCTGGCGGCATGTCGGGCGCGCCGTGCTGCATATGCGCGATTTCAACGATGCGTTTCTCGACGATTATATTGCGCGCGAAGGCCACGATCTGCTCCAAGGCGTGGGCTGCTATCGGATCGAGGGCCGCGGCGTGCAATTGTTCGAACGCATCGAAGGCGACAATTTCACAATTCAGGGTCTGCCATTGCTGCCGCTACTTGAAGCGTTGCGCGCGCAAGGGATCGTTATGTCATGAGCGGAAACGCGAAAGTCGCGGGCATCATCGGCTGGCCGGTCGGCCATTCGCTTTCGCCCGCGCTGCATGGTTTTTGGCTTGAAGCGCACAAGGTTGATGGCGCTTATGTGCCGCTTCCGGTCGCGCCGGAAAATCTTTCATTCGCGCTCGATGGTTTGCGCCGGGCAGGCTTCAAAGGCGTCAATCTCACCGTGCCGCACAAGGAAGCGGGTTTCGCGCTTGCGCATGAAACTGACGAAGCCGCGCAGATCGCGGGCGCTGTGAATCTT
>DATHQA010000246.1:0-3077 GCA_035483375.1 Rhizomicrobium sp.
GTCAAACAGATCGGTAACGGTGTGGCCTTTGTAGTCGGCCAGATCGAACAGCGCGACCTTCGTTGCGATGGATTGACCGCCAAACAGCCATTGCTTAAGGCGATGGCCCCAAGGGACGTTGCCGTTGTCGGCCTCGAACAATTTTAGCCACTCCTTCTGCTGTGCCTTCGTCGCAAGCGTCAGGTGCTGGATGGTTTCCGCGTCGATTTCTTCGGCGCGGTAGGCGTCCTTGATCTTGGGCAGCAGATTGGCAAGCGCCAAACGCTGCTTCACGATCAGCGGCGTAATGCCGAAGGTGGCGGCGATACCATCGATGGTGCGGCCTTCCTTGATGAGACGGGAGAAGGTTTCGTATTCGGTGAGCGGATCGGCGTCCCGGCGCGCGACGTTCTCGATCAAAGACGCCTCGATGGCGTCGGCATCGTCGCCGGATTCCAGAACGGCGCAAGGCGGCGGAGCCACCGCGCCGCTCTCATCCTTGATGGTCTTGACGGAGAAATACCGCCTGCGGCCTGCCACCACGCCAAAGCCGCCTTCCTCTGGCCGCACGATGAGCGGCTGCAACACGCCGCGCGCGCGGATGCTTGGCAGAATGTCCGAAAGATCGGGCGGGGTCTTGCCATAGCGCATGTTGAGTTTTGAGATATGCAGATGATCGATTTCGATATGACGCAATTCCATGACACAGGCTCCTTCAGTTGAGGGGAGCGCGCTCATCCGCGCGCGAGTAATCCGCCGGATGCTCCGGCGGAATGGGGTCGGGATCGGAGGGATGGCGAAACGCCAGAATGAAATCGCTGGCCTTGCTCGCCTGACTGGCGGCGTGGAAAATCGCGCGATTGTCGTCGCGCAGGATTTGCAGCCAGTTGGCGATGTAATCGGTGTGGCGCACCTGCGGGACGATGTTCAGATGCGCGCAGAGAAACGCGCTTGTCAGTTCCGCGATGAGTTCTTCGCGGGCATACGCTTGGCTTCCGAAACGGTTCTTGAGATCGCGCGCCAGCCGTGAGGGATGCGCTGTCCAGTGACCGAGTTCATGGAAAGCCGTGCAATAAAAATCGCTGGTGCTGACAAACGCCTCGCGCGATGGCAGGCGGATCAAATCCTCGGTGCGGTTGTAGACCGCCTCGCCGCTGCCCTCGACAAAGCGCGCGCCGGTGGCGCTCATCAATGCTTCGGCGTCGGGGCAGAGTTCAATTTCCGAAAGGACGCGCGGCGCGGGCCGCATGTGTGCGGGCAAGCCCTCGCATTGTTCGACATTGAAAACGATGAAGCGTTTGAGGAACGGAATAGCTGACGTGTCTTCGCCCTGCTCTCTTGCGCGGTCGCGTTCTGCTTTGGGAATGAAGCTGTCGGCGTAACAGATGGTGGTCCCGCGCTCGCCTTTGCGGACGTTTCCGCCGAGGGAAAGCGCCTGCCGGAAGGTCAGCCATTCCTGCGAGGCGAACCCGCGCCGGATCACGGCATCCCAAAGAATGAGAATGTTGATTCCCGAATAGAACCGCCTTGTGGCAGCGCTGCGCGGCAGGCCCAAAGCCGCTTGCGATCCGGCCCAGGGCTTCACCCAAGGGACCGCGCCCTGTTCAAGCTCGGCCACGATACGGGCGGTGACTTCGTCATAGAGGGAAACGCGGGACTGGCCGCATTCCTGCTGCTGCAAATTCTGGCGCATCGGTTGCCTCCTGCTCGGACCTCCCGCCCGCAATTCCCCTGAGCGTGGGGGTGGGCGGCGAACAGCGACCAGCAGGCCCGCCGAGGGAGGCGGGCCGCACCCGAAGGGCCGGAATGAAATGGAGGACGCGCGGTTCAGCGCGTTGCGGCACGCCGCGGCGGGCCTATGAGGGAGCGCCGCCCACCCCGCGCTCGGGGAATGCATATAAGAAGTGCCACCGCGTCAGCGGCGGCGCCTTATGCTCTTGCGGCAGGGATTGAAGCCCGTCAGGGCCGAAACCGGCACCTTCGCCGGGTTCGGCTCGCGAAAGCCCGGCGCGCGTCAGCGCGGCCGCCCGAAGCTTACTTGCGGGACTGACGCAACGGCGGGGCAACCAGCTCAACGTGGCTCACGCCCAGGGCCATTGCGATCTCATAGATCGTTACGATCGCCGGATTGGCGCGGCCCGATTCCACGGTGCTGAGATATTGCTGCGTAAAGCCGCTGAGATCGGCGAGCTCTTCCTGCGTGAGGCCCTTTTCGAGCCTGACGCGTTTGAGATTGGCTCCGACCAATTTGCGCATATCCATGCGCCAGAGGTCACCGGATTACACGAAATAAGTTTATCTGGTATATCATGTATTCTGCTGCGATCACGTGGGTGGGATACCTGACCACAGCGGTCACGGGACACTCACCAACGCGGCGGAGGTGGGAAGACCCGAAAGGCAATTGCGGTTTTCAGGCGAAGGACACTGAGAGATGCGCGGGGGCGTTATCGGTTCAACCGCTGGCTTGTGGCGCCAGCGACATCATCATTGTCTATCTGTTCATCAACGTAACCGAGGCAAGGGAATGGCCGGCATCCTACAGGACTCCCTCGTTGCCGATGCAGCACCAACGTCGGAGTATCTGACAGATTATGATAAAATACACATGCTTGTCTACATCCGTATGCTGGACGCGGCAGACGAAGGCGCGGCCTGGCAAGAGGTCTGCTCGATATTGTTTCAAATCGACGCCCGCAAAGAACCACAACGCGCGCGCCAAGTTTATGACAGCCACATGCAACGCGCCGAATGGTTCAGCCGTCAGGGGTATCGCGATCTGCTCGGCTAGGTAACGCAAGCGGCCGCATTTATCCTATTTGAGATATTTTTCATAGCCGCCCTCCATCAACCATTTGCCGCGAGCTACGGCACGGCGCACACGGTCCTTTAGGTGGCGATGATCGTCGTCCCAATCCTTTGCGACTCGATCGGCGCCAAACAAGGCAACGCCTATTTCGCGCAAGCTCGCATTGGCGAGAAACCCATCAAGGGCCTGCAGAACCAAACTAAACCTCTCCGCGCGCATTTTGGGGACGTTTTCCGAGAATGCCAGCGGCCCGCGCGCGCGCAACTCACCGAGAAGAGCCTGCACTTGC
>DATHQA010000247.1:0-3014 GCA_035483375.1 Rhizomicrobium sp.
GAATGTCCTCATGCGCGCGGCTGAAGGTGAAGCGGCCCTCCCGGATTTCCTTCTCGATGGCCGCAAGGCCCTTCTCGATGGCCTCGCCGTCCTCGGGCGAGATGATGCCCTGCGCGGCCAGCATGCGGGCATGCGCCCGGCTGCCGGCCAGATCCTCGGCGGCCAGCCGTTTGTCGAAATCGATGGAGGCGTTTATCTCCTCCATGATGGCGGCGGGGCCGCGCTCGAAGCGCCCACCCCACATCTTGTTCGCGTCCATAGTCCTCAAGGTCACGATGTCGGCTTCGCGCCTTTTAGCACTGATTATAGCCTTGGCCGGAATGGGGTTCGGCCTGTTTTTGTGGTTGTCCCTGCCGCACCTGCCCAAGCCGCCTGTGCCGCTGGCCCGGCTCAAGGCCAATGGGAGGCTCGCGGGCACGCCGGACCTCGTCCTTACGGATACCTCGGGTTTCCGGCATTCGCTCGCCGCGATGAAGGGGCGCTATGTCCTTCTTAATATGTGGGCATCGTGGTGCGGGCCCTGCGTGGCGGAGCTTCCGGCGCTGGCGAAGCTTGCCTCGGCCCTGCCGACCTCCCGGCTTTCGGTGCTGGCCATAGATGAAGAGCGTGGCGCGAACGGCATCGCCGCCCCGTTCCTCAAGAGCCATGGGGCCGATGTGCTCATCCCCTTCGCCGATCCGGGCATGGAGGCGATGCGCGCCTTCCATATGTATGGCTTCCCGACGACGATCCTTATTGACCCCGATGGGCGGCAGGTCGCGCGTGCCGTGGGGCCTGCGCAATGGGGCGACCCGGCATCCATCGCCTATTTCCGCAAGCTCACCGAGCCCCACACGCAGCCGTGAGTCGCGGAAGGAAAAACATCACGCTAGGCTTTCACAAACCACAGAGGTCCAATCATGAAACTGAAGTCGTTGATCGCCGGTACCGCGCTCGCTTGCGCGTTCGCATCGCTGGTTTATGCGGCGGGCGGCGATCCGCTCGCGCCCATCGGCCTCACCGACAAGCAGCCGGTCGCGCCCGTGACGCCCGTCACCGAAACGCTTTACGGCACACAGATCACCGATAATTACCGCTACATGGAAAAGATGGACCCCGACACCATCGCCTATATGAAGGCGCAAGGGGCCTATACGCGAAAGATTTTCGATGCCGTGGCCCCGCGCGCGGGCCTGCTCAAACGCATCGCCGATTTCAGCGGCGGTTTCGGTTTCATCGAGGGCTATCAGAAATTCGGCGGCCGCGAGTTCTACGAATATCGCGCACCGGGTTCGGACAATTTCGATCTCATGGTGCGCGATGCGAAAGGCGAGCGCAAAGTGATCGATGTCGCCGCTTTGCGCGAGAAGAACGGCGGCAAGCCCTACGCGATCAATTATTTCCAGCCCTCGCCGGACGGATCGAAATTCGCCGTCGGCATTTCGGAAGGCGGTTCGGAAGCGGCCGCGATTTCGGTGTATGACGCCGGCACGGGTGCGCAGATCGCGGAACCTTTGGATCGCGCGGAATTCGGCATCGTCACATGGAGCGACAATTCCAAGACCGTCTATTTCAGCCGGTTGAAGCAGCTCGCGCCAGGCGAACCCGCAGTCGACAAATATAAGGATTCCGCCATGTATGCGTGGAACATGAAGACGGAGCCGAAAGCGGTATTCGGCACGCCGTCCGGCCATGGGCCCGCGTTCAAGCCGGATGAAAACCCCGCGCTCGGCATTTCGCCCGGCGCGCCGATGGCGGTAGGCCTCAACATCAACGGCGTGCAGCCCGAGTTCGAAATCTGGCTTGCGCCGAAGACCAAGCTTGAGGACAGCCGGGTCGTATGGCGCGAGCTTGCGGCGCGCGATGACGGCGTGACCAATCTCGATCTGCGCGGCAATGAGATATTCCTGCTTTCGCACAAGGACGCGCCGACCTTCAAAGTGCTTAGCGTAAAGGCGAATGCGGCGTTGAGCACGGCAAGCGTGCTGATCCCTGCACAGCCCGACCGCATCATCGAATCCATCCACGCCGCGTCCGATGCGCTTTATGTTCTCGCGCGCGAAGGCGTTTATTCGCATCTGCTGCGCGTGCCCGTCGGCACCACGACGATCGAGGATGTGGCGCTGCCCTATAAGGGCTATGCCGCGGAAGCGTTCACCGATCCGCGCCGCCCCGGCATCATCATCGCGGAAGAAAGCTGGGTCGTGCCGCCGACTTATTTCTCCTACGATCCGAAAACCAAAGCGTTCACCGATCTGAAACTCGGCACCAAGCCCGATTACGATCCAAATCAATTCGTTGTCAGCGATCTCGAAGCCAAGGCAGGCGATGGCGTGATGGTGCCGGAAACGCTTGTGGAATCGAAAGACGCGAAAGGCCCACAGATCACAATGATCCAGGCCTATGGCTCATATGGAATTTCACAATTGCCGAATTTCTCCCCGCGCAGCGTGACATTCCTGAAGGAAGGCGGCACCGCCTATGTGTCGTGCCATGTGCGCGGCGGCGGCGAGCTTGGCGAAACATGGCGTCTTTCCGGCAAGGACGACAAGAAGTTCAACACCTGGCGCGATCTCATCGCGTGTGCGGAGGATCTGCTGGCGCGCGGCGTGACGACGAAGGACAAGCTCTTCATCTTCGGCGGTTCCGCAGGCGGCATCACGATGGGCATGGCGCTGACGGAGCGGCCCGATCTGTTCGCGGGCGTCATCGATGCGGTACCCGCCGCGAACACCACGCGTTCGGAATTCTCGCCCAACGGCCCGCCGAACATTCCCGAATTCGGCACGGTCACCAATGAGCAGGGGTTCAAGAACCTGCTCGCGATGGATTCCTATCAGCATGTGAAGGACGGCACGCAATATCCCGCCGTGATGGTGACGACGGGGCTGAACGATCCGCGCGTGTCGTCATGGGAGCCCGCGAAATTCGCCGCGCGTTTGCAGGCGTCAGGCACGACCAATCCCGTGCTGCTGCGCGTAGAAGCCGAAGCGGGCCACGGCATCGGTTCGACGAAATCGCAGAACGACGCGCTC
>DATHQA010000248.1:0-2852 GCA_035483375.1 Rhizomicrobium sp.
CCCGCAAGCGTGAGATTTTCGCCGAATGCGCCGGGTGCGCATTTCAATTTGTGTTCGCTTTCCCACCACGCCCAATTGTCGGCGGGATAGGCATAGACGGCTTTGTCCGGTCCGCCGTGTACGGAAAGATCGGCTTGCCCGTCGCCTTCGATATTTGTGTGGCCGACGAACACGCGCTCAGCCGTGACAGGTTCTTTCGCAATGCCGGACAGAACAATCTCGCCATGGATCGTCGCGAGCGGTCTGGGTTTTGCGACATTGACGGAGAGAAGACGCAATTCCATCACGCTTTTCCGAAATCCCGCGCGGTCGCGTCAATGGCCGCTTTGAGTTTGGCGATGATCTCTTCCACTTCGGATTCCGAAATGATGAGCGGCGGGGCGAGCACCATCGTGTCACGGATCGCACGACACACAAGGCCGGAACTGAAACAATAATTGCGGCAATGCAGGCCGACATCGAGATCCTTCGCGAAAAATTCGCGCGCAGGCTTGTTGGGCACGAGTTCGATGGCTGCGAGCAATCCGATGCCGCGCACTTCGCCGACAAGCGGATGATCGGCAAACGTCTCGCGCAGGCGGCGCTGGAGATAAGGACCAATCTCGTTCTTCACGCGCGACACGAGATTGCGCTTCTCGATCACTTCGAGATTTTTGAGCGCCACCGCGCTTGCAACGGGATGGCCGGAATAGGTGTAGCCATGCACGAGTTCTTCATTGGCATTTGCAATCGCATCGCCCATGCGCGCGCCCAGTGAAATCGCGGAAATCGGCTGATAGCCGGAGGAAAGCCCCTTCGCCATCGTCACGATGTCGGGCGCGATATTGTAAGTTTGCGCGCCGAACCATTCGCCCGTGCGGCCGAAACCGGTGATCACTTCATCGAGGTGCAGCAGCACATCGTATTGCCGGCAGATGCGCTGCACCTCCGGCCAATAAGTCGAAGGCGGAAAGATCACACCGCCCGCGCCCTGAATGGGTTCGGCAGAGAATGACGCGACATTGTCCGCGCCGAGTTCCAGAATCTTTTCTTCCAACTTCTTCGCGATGAGCAGGCCAAATTCCTCCGGCCCGATATCGCCATAGCCAGCCGCCTTCGCGCCGAACCAGTAAGGCGCCGGCACTTTCGCAAAGCCGGACAGCGGCAAATCCCATTGCGGATGCATCGGCGTGAGACCGGATAGCGAAGCCGCCGCGAAGGTCACGCCGTGATAGGCGTAATCGCGCGAGATATGAATCTTCTTGTGCGGCTTCCGTTGCAGATTCCAGTAATAGCGGATGAGTTTGAGCGCAGTGTCGTTCGCTTCCGATCCGGAATTGGCGAACAGCACGCGCGTGTGGCCTTCGGGCAGAAGCGTCGCAAGTTTCGTCGCGAGTTCGACCGTGTAGGGATTCGTCGTCTTGAAGAAATGATTATAATAGGGAAGCGTTTTCAACGCCTCATATCCTGCTTCCGCAAGTTCGGCGTTGCCGTAGCCCACCTGCACGCACCACAGCCCCGCCATGCCGTCGACGATTTTGTGGCCTTCGGAATCCCACAGATAGACGCCCTCGCCTTTCATGATGACGCGCACGCCTTCCTTCGCGAGTGCTGCCGCGTCGCTGAACGGATGGATGTGATGGGCGGCGTCGAGCGCCTGCCAGTATTTGGTCAGGTTATGTGTGGATTCACTTTTGCGCGTGTCTGACATGCGCCAATCTTATCAGCGGCTCGCGTCAAATCCAACGCCGCATGCCTTGCCGAACGCCGCAAACAATGCGCGCGAAACGGGATTGTCCTGCCATTTCCATTCGGGATGCCATTGCACGGCGATGAGGAAGCCTTTCGCGTCCGGCATGGACACGGCTTCGATCGTGCCATCGGGCGCACATGCTTCCGCGCGCAAAGATGGGGCGATGCGGTCGATGCCCTGGCTGTGCAGCGAATTCACCTTGAACCTGCGTTCGGGCAGGAGCTGCGCGAACACGCCGCCCTCTTCCACGATCACGTCATGTGCAGGTCCATATTGCGTGTCGAGATCGGTGTTCTTGTCTTCGCGGTGATCGAAGCGGCCTTCCACTTCCTGCACATGTTGGTGCAATGTACCGCCCAGCGCGACATTCAATTCCTGAAATCCGCGGCACACGCAAAAGACAGGCTTGCCCGCTTCGATGGCAGCATTGAGCAGCGGCATCGTCGTGGAATCGCGATGCTCGTCCTGCAACACGCCTTCGCGTGGGTCAGGCCCGCCATAAAGTTTCGGCGAAACATTCGAAGGCGAGCCCGTGAAGAACAGACCGCCGGCGATGTTGAGAATCTCATCGGCCGGAATCGCGGGCGAAAGCACGGGCACGAGCAGTGGCGTCGCGCTCGCGCCATCGCGCACGGCCGTGATGTATTTCTCGCCTGCCATATGAAACGGATGCGGTCCCACCATGCGGCGATCGCATGGTAGGACGACGATGGGCTTGGCCTTTGCCATCTAATCCTGCGTCTTGCGCACGGGTGGCGGGACTTCGTCCGGCTTGAACAGGGAATCCGGCAGACTGTCTACGCGTTTCACTTCACGCAGCGCGACGGTGGTGGGCAGGCCCTGCGCGTCGACGATCGTCCATTGCCGCAGTTCGAAATTCCGGCCGCTGAATGTGATCGAAAGATTGGGGCGCAACGCCGCCGTGTTCGTCTTCACATCGACAATGATATTGTCGCCGTCATGCCGCACATCGACGATACGCGGATTGTTGCGAAGGCTCACATCGTCGTTCAGGATCACGTTGAGCGGCGAACCGAGCAGCGGATAGTGATCGACCGTGTTGAGCTTCCTGTTCTTCACCGTGACCGAATGACCATCGCTCACGACAAGGATCGGGTTC
>DATHQA010000249.1:0-2484 GCA_035483375.1 Rhizomicrobium sp.
GCCAGGCCGCCGCCGACGCGGCGAGAATCGGCATGGGGACCTGAGGCCCCGCGTAATTGCGGAAGGCACGGAATTTCTCGATGAGCTTCGCATCGCCCGCGACGATGCCCGAGCGCAGACCCGGCAGGCCGGAGCGTTTGGACAGCGAATGGAATGTGAGCAGCCGCTCGAAATTGCCGCCGCGCGCGGCAAGCGCGCCGAGCGGCTTCTTGTCTATGTAGATATCCGCATAGCATTCATCCGCGAAGACGGTGAAATCATGCGCATCGGCAAGCGCGAACAGATTGCGCCAATAATCCTTGCTCGCGCAGGCGCCTTCGGGATTGGAGGGCGAGCACAGATAAACCGCAGCCGTGCGGTCCAGCAACGCTTTCGGCAGCGAAGCGAAATCCGGAAGAAATCCGGTTTCGGCGCGTGCAGGCACGAACACCGGCTCCGCGCCCACGGCCAAGGCCGCCGCCGCATAGCATTGATAGAACGGGTTCGGAATAAGGATCGCGGGCCGCGCGCCAGCCTTCGACTCCGGCGTCACGATGTAGGGCGCAAGGAACAGGCCCTCGCGCGTGCCGTTGAGCGGCAGGAGATTTCTGTCCGCATCGACGCTCACGCCGAAGCGCCGCGCGAGCCATGCGCTCGCCGCCTCACGCCAATCCGCCGTGCCGTTGATTGCGGGATATTGGCCGAACAGATGCGCGTTCTGCGCCAATGCCTCGCGCACGAAATCCGGCACCGCCCCATTGGGATCGCCGACGGCAAGGCTGATCGGCGGCGCGCCGGACTTATGCGGATCGAGCAGCGTTGCAAGCTGCGCGAAAGACGAAGGCGGAAGCTGGGCAAGCCTGCCGGGCAAGGACACGGTGATGTTTCCGAATAAGGGGCGAGCCGAATCTAGCCATGGCGTTTGCGCCCGTCCATCATGGGATTCACGCTTGCACGATGTTGCTCCATGCTGCCGCCAAACGATTCGAGGCCAAAGGAATCGAGGCAACGCATGGCAACATTCCGCGAATTGATCGACGCGCCGCTCGTGCTCGACGCGCGCGACCATATCGGGCCGCATCATCTCGCCATCGGCAAGACGCGCAAGCTGTTCGCGCGCGGCGGAATCGTGCATGCGTTTTTCAGCGTCGGCTATGGCATCGTGCATGCGCGCATCGACGAACGGTTCGAGCTGATCGGCAAACACACGCTCGATCTGCCCATCGCCTGGGGCGGCGGCGCGTTCTGCGTGGACGATCACGATGGCCGCGTCGTGCTCGTGTTCCTGCATCGTAATCAGCACGAGTTCTGCGTCGTCACGGGCGACGAGAAAAACGGCGAGATCGTCTGGCAGGATTGGCGCACGCTGCTTGTGAGCCGCGCGCGTCAGGCCGCTCCATGGGTCGAAATTGGGCCGGATGGAACGGCGTGGGCCTCGGTGCTCGATCGCGACGGTGACATTCGTCTTGTCGTGTTGCCGGCGAATGGGAAACCACGCATCGGCGATCTGTTCGAGGCGGGCGAAGCGCGCTGGTATCATTCTTGTGTGCAGGTCGAACCGATTGCGAAGGACAAAGCGCTTGCCATCGGTTTTCGCGGAGAATTTCCGAGCAAGACGGAGCTTGTCTACAAAACCGTTTCGGCGGATCTGAAATTGGGCCCGGCAAAAACGCTCGCCCGCTGCAATGTGAATGATCGGCTCACCTTCCATTTTCAGGCGGTCGGCGATGCCGCGCGGTCGCGCGCCCATATCGTTTATCTCGATAACGGGCTTTCGATTTCGCATGCGCTGTTCGAGAACGATCAATGGCATGTGACGGAGAATGTCGTGTCCGCCGCCTGTTTCGCGCCACAGATTGCAATCGATCCGAACGGCGATCTTGCGCTTGTCGTGCCGGATTATGATGGGCGCTTATGGACCTCCGCGTGGTCGAAAGAAAAAGGCTGGGGTGAGGCGCGAACGATTCCGGGCCTTGCGCCGAATGTCTCGATGCAATTCGCGCAGACGGGATACGGCACGGGCGGATTGATCTCGGCGGCGCGCAGCACAAAGGGCAACGTGCCGTTCCTGTTTGCTCGAATCGAAAACGACCAGATGGCGCATGCAAAGCTTTATGCGTCTGCCGTTGGTGGCGAGACTTCGTTCGACAGGAGCAAGCCGCTTTCGGTTGCAGCGAATGGCAAGCATGTCGAAGCGGAAATCCGTTTCACCGGATTGCGTGCATCCGATCTCACGCAAACGGGCAAACGCTGGGTTGTCGTCATTCCCGCCGAAGCGGGCCGCGCACTGAAACTCGAATTCAAATCACTGCCCGCAGGTCTCGCCGCGAATGCCTATTGGCTCGAACGCGATGGAAACTATGGCACGGAAGTCGCGTCCATCAAAACCGCGACCGAATTATGCGATGCATTTTCGCACAATGATTGCGGCGTGATCCACGCCTCGCTCGATCTTGCGCAAACCTCTGCGCTCGCAACGGATCAGGCCTGGGTCGAAGCCTATGC
>DATHQA010000250.1:0-6149 GCA_035483375.1 Rhizomicrobium sp.
TTGAGACGCTCCTCGGCGCCGCGATCGCCGCCATTGGCATCGGGGTGGAACCGCTTCACAAGTTCCTTATACCGCGCCTTTATCTCGTGCAAGCTGGCGGAATCTTCGAGGTTCAAGGTTGCGAGCGCGGTGAGTTGCAAACCCGTGAGACGGCGCTGGGCGCGGCGCGGTTCCGGCGCAGGCTCGTTGCGCAAATCCTCGAAGCTGGAATCGATCTGCACGCGCGCACGTGCCGCACGTTTTCCAAGCGGCCAGGTCGGTCTGTGGCCCACAACCGCTTCGACCTGAAAGCGTTCGATTTCCTTGTCGCTCATACCGGCGAAGAAATCCCACGCCTCATTATGCGCGCGGGCATGCGCAAGGCATAGCCAGATATGTTCCGAAAGCGCATCACGGCCGCGCGGCACGCGATGCATGCCTTCGCCCTTACAGCCTTTCGTGTCGCAGGGGCGAATTTCCTCCACCACCCGGACGTTTTTGTCGTCCGGCTTGATCCGGATATCGCCGAGATGTGTTTTGCGGCGCGCGCTTGCCATGCATGGATTATGGGGCGGGTTCGTGAAAAAACAAGAAATCACCGCTCTTGACTTTGTTTAAGATTGGCTTTTGACGATAGGCATGTTCGCCGACCGCATTCGTGAAAAGCTTAACGCCGCATTCACGCCCGTGTCGCTTGACGTGGAAGACGAAAGCGCGCGCCATGAAGGTCATGCGGGCGCGCGGCCTGGCGGCGAAACGCATTTCCGCGTGCGCATCGTTTCAAGCGCCTTCGAAGGCGTGGCTCGTGTCGAGCGGCAACGGCGCGTCTATGCGGCGTTAGCCGCCGAAATGGATTCGCAGATCCATGCGCTTGCGCTAAAGGCACTCACGCCGAATGAGGCGTTTGGGATGTCGGCGGCACCACGCGCAAAGACGTGATCTGATTGCGCGAGCGGCGTAGGATCTCGAACTTGAATCCGTAAAACGCGAAACGCTGCCCCACATCGGGGATCGTGCGCGCTTCGTGGATGATGAAGCCTGCCAGCGTCGTCGCTTCATCATCAGGCAAATGCCAATCGAGCGCGCGATTGAGTTCGCGCACGGAGATTGAACCGTCGATGATGAAGGAATCGTCGGGCTGATGATGAATACCCGTGCGTTCGCTTTCCTCATCGACATCGGGAATGTCGCCGAAAATCTCGTCCACGATATCTTCGAGCGTCACAACGCCCTGCAGCGCGCCATATTCGTCCACCACGACTGCGAAATGCAGATGCTTTGAGCGGAACGCGCGTAACTGATCCTCGAGCGTCGTCGTGTCGGGCACGAACCACGGTTCGGAGACGAGCGCCATCATGTCGATATGATCGAACACGCCTTGCGCTTCGGCCACGGCCTTCACGACATCCTTCGTGTGCAGGATGCCGACGATATTCTCCGGTTGCTCGCGCCACACGGGCACGCGCGTATGTTCGGCGGCGAGCACGGCTTCGAATATCTCGCGCGGCGGCGCGGCGGAATCCACCGCCACGATGTTCTTCCGGTGCGTCATGATATCGCCGATCTTCAACTCATGCAGATCGAGCACGCCGCCGATCATGTCGCGATGTTCGCGTTCGACGCCGCCTTCCGCATGATGCAGATCGACCGTGCCGCGAATTTCTTCATGTGGTGCTACGATAGGTTCAACGTCTCTTTCCTTCAGGCCAAACACGCGCAGCACCGACCAAACAATCGTCTGAACCGTACTGACGATCGGTGCGAGGATGCTCACGAGAAAACGCAAAAGGCCCGCGACCGCAAGTGCGAAGCGATCCGTGCGCGCGATGGCGAGCGTCTTCGGCAGAACCTCGGAGAAGATGAGGATCACGAGCGTCATCACGCCGGCCGCGACCGGCACCGCATTCTTGCCGATAGTTTTCTCGAACAGCGATGTCGCAAGCGACGACGCGAGGATGTTGACGAATGTGTTGCCTAAGAGCAGCGCACCGATAAGGCGTTCGCGGTTGGCGATGAGCGCGTTGACATCGGCAGCCGCTTTGCTCCCTTCGCGTTCAAGCTGGAACATGCGCCCGCGCGAAACAGCAGTGAGGGCGGTTTCAGAGCCGGAGAAAAAAGCGGACAAAACAAGCAGCAAAACAATCACGCAAACCGGCAAAACGAACATCTGGTGAATCCTTCAAGCGCTCAATCCAGTATAACCGGTTCACGCCGCCAGGATTTCCCGAATCGCGGCCACCGGAACCTCGTTGGTCACGAAGGCTCGGCCGATCCCGTGCGCCAGAATGAGCACAAGCCGGCCATGCGCCGCCTTTTTGTCATGGGACATATGTTCCAGGAGCAGGTCGGGCGAGGGCCGAGGGCCTGGCACGTCGGCAATCGAGGCGGGCAGACCGACACGCCTCAGATGTGCCTCAACGCGCGTGGCGTCGTCTGCGGGACAAAGGCCAAGCTCGGCAGATAGCCGGAACGCCAGCGCCATGCCGACGGCAACCGCCTCGCCATGCAGCAGCTCGTCGGAATAGCCGGTCGCGGCTTCGAGCGCATGGCCGAAGGTGTGGCCGAGATTGAGCAGCGCGCGTTCGCCGCTCTCGCGTTCGTCGCGCATGACGATGGCGGCTTTCATACGGCAGGAATGTGCGACCGCGTGAATGCGCGCGGGCTCGTCGCCGCCAAGCATTTTCTCGCCATTCATTTCGAGCCAGACGAAAAATTCTGCATCGCCCAGCGCGCCATACTTGACGATTTCCGCATAACCCGCGAGCAATTCGCGCTTCGGCAAAGTGTCGAGCGCTTTCGTGTCTGCGATGACGATGCGCGGCTGATGGAACAGACCGATAAGATTCTTGCCTTCGCGCGTGTTGATCGCGGTCTTGCCGCCGACGGAGGAATCCACATCCGCCAACAACGTCGTCGGTAGCTGCGCGAAATCGACGCCGCGCTTGAGCACGCCCGCCGCAAATCCCGTGAGATCGCCAATGACGCCGCCACCAAGCGCTACAATCAATCCGCCGCGTTCGACGCCTGCGGCCAATAGAAGGCCGCACAATTGTTCAAGTCCTGCAAAGCTTTTCGTACCTTCGCCGGGCGCAAGAATGATGGGGTACGGGTCGAGACCTGCGCTCCTTGCGGCATCGACCACCGTTTGCAGATGCAGTTTCGCGACATGTTCATCGGCGACGATAGGCAAAGGCCCACGCGCGAATGGCTTCAGCAATTCGCCCGCGCGCGAAAGCAGTCCCGGCGCGACGTGGATCTCATAGGAACGCTCGCCAAGCGAAACGGGAATGGTCTCGCTCATTGTATGAGACCGCGGTCGCGCAAGGCGCTCACGATGCGCTCCACCGCCTGCACATGCGGGCCGTCGCCGCTTTCAATCGCGATGTCGGCTTCGGAATAAGCAGGCTCCCGCTCGACGAGGAGCCGCGTCAGCGTCTCGCGCGGATCGCCATCCTTGAGCAGAGGCCGATCCTCCCGGCGCTTCACGCGCGCGAGCAGAATCTCGACAGGCGCCTTGATCCATACCGAGATCGCGTCGGATTTGATGCGCGAACGCGTATCCGCATCCACGAAGGCGCCGCCGCCCGTCGCAAGCACCATGGGCGGCTCGGTCAACAGCCGCGCGATCACGCGGCGCTCGCCGCAGCGGAACTCTTCCTCGCCAAACCGCTCGAAAATCTCCGGAATCGAGCAGCCTGCCGCCGCCTCGATCTCCGTGTCGGCGTCCCGGAACGGCAGATCCAGCCGGTCGGCCAGCCGCCGCCCGATGGAGCTTTTGCCCGCGCCCATCATGCCGACCAGCGCCACGGTTCGATCCAGTGCCATGGGAACCGTTTACAAGGCCCGCGCCGCAATCGCCAGCCTTGGCGAATGCCTTGGTTTCCGCCACAAAGGAAGCGAATCGCGAGAAGGTGCGGCCATGGAGTGGATGATCCGGATTGTCGTGGGCGTGTTGTTCGTGGCGGTATTGGCTGTCGCGGGCGTCTTCATCTATGCGAGTACGCTGTCGCCGCCCATGCAGAGCTATGAAAAGACCGTCCCGGTTCCGGCCGGATGACGGATGCCGATGCCATAGAGACGTTCCTCGATATGATGAGCGCCGAGCGTGGCGCGAGCCGCAACACACTGTCGGCCTATCGGCGCGACCTACTGGATTTCGCGGGCCATGTGAAGACTGGCATGGTAAAGGCCGCGCGCGACAATGTGAAAACCTATCTGCATGGTTTATCCGCAAGCGGGCTTGCCGGTTCGTCGCAAAGTCGCAAGCTGTCCGCGTTGCGCCAGTTCTTTGCATTCGCCTATCGCGAAGGCATGCGGCCGGACGATCCGACCGAGAATATCGAAGCGCCGCGCCGCGAAAGGCCGCTACCGAAAATCCTTTCGCGCAAGGATATCGAAAAACTTATCGAGAAGGCCAACGAAGGCGAAACGGCGGAAGGCAAACGCCTTATCGCGATAGTAGAAATATTATATGCCGCAGGCCTGCGCGTCTCAGAACTCGTGACGCTACCCGTCGCGTCTGCGCGCAACGACAAGATGATCTTCGTGCGCGGCAAGGGCAACAAGGAACGTATCGCACCGCTCAATACGCCCGCGCGCGAGGCGATCAGGGATTATCTCGCTGTGCGCGCCGAATTCCTGCCGCAGGGCCGCGAGAAGGGCGTGTCCGCGCGCTTTCTCTTCCCATCACGTTCGGCGGAAGGCCATCTCACGCGGCGGCGCTGTCACCAGATGCTCAAAGAGCTCGCGCTCAAGGCGGGCATCGATCCCGAGAAGCTTTCGCCGCATGTGCTGCGCCATGCCTTTGCGACGCATCTCGTGGAAGGCGGCGCGGATTTGCGCGCGGTGCAAACGCTGCTTGGCCATGCCGACATCGCGACGACCCAGATCTATACCCATGTGGCGCGGGATCGGCTGGAGGCCATGGTGAAAAGCGCCCATCCGCTCGCCCGGGCGAAAAAGCGCAGTTGACGCGCCCAGCCCCCCGCGCCAGTTTGCCCCGCTTTTTGAGGGATCGCCCGTGAGTTTCACCGCCATCGAACGCAAAGCGCCCGTGCGGCTTTACCGCTCCAAATTGTTCGTGCCCGGATCGCAGACGAAATTCTTCGAGAAGGCCGCTGCCGGTCCCGCCGACGTGATCTGTCTCGATCTCGAAGACGCGGTTGCGCCTGCCGACAAGGAACGCGCGCGCGATAACGTCGTGCAGGCGCTGAACGACATCAATTGGGGCAACAAGACGATCACGTGCCGTATCAACGGGCTGGACACGCATTATTGCTATCGCGATGTCATCGCGCTTGTGGAAAAGGGCGGCGAGCGGCTGGACTCGATCATGATCCCGAAGGTCGGCGTGGCCGCGGATGTCTATGCCATCGACGCGCTCATCACGCAGGCGAGCATGGCGGTAGGCCGCAAGACGAAGATCGGCCTGGAAGTCATCATCGAAAGCGTATTGGGGATCACGAATATCGACGCTATCGCGGGCGCGTCGAAGCGGATGGAGTCCCTGCATTTCGGTGCGGCCGATTACGCGGCGTCGTCCGGCATGCGCACCACGAATATCGGCGGCGGCAATGCGGATTACGTCATGCTCACCGACAAGGACGAAGCGGGCGCGCGCGTGAAGCATTGGAACGATCTGTGGCATTACCCACTGTTTCGTATGGTCGCCGCGGCGCGCGCGCATGGTCTGATCCCGATTGACGGGCCGTTCGGCGATTATTCCGATCCGGACGGTTTCCGCGTGCAGGCAATGCGTACGGCGGTGCTCGGCTGCGAAGGCAAATGGGCGATCCATCCGAGCCAGGTTGCGCTCGCCAACGAAATCTATACGCCGCCGGTGAAGGAATTCGAACGCGCCGAAGCGATCCTCGCTGCGATGAAGACGGCGCAGGAAAGCGGCGCGGGTGCTGCGACGCTGGGAGGCGTGCTTATCGACGCTGCTTCAATCCGGCAGGCGCATGTCATCGTCAAGCAGATGCAGATGATCCGCGAGCAATCGGCGGCGTGATCGCCCGTTCAAGGCGCGAGAGTTTTTCGGGATTGCGCATCGCATAGATTGCGGTGATGCGGTCGTTCTCGGCCTCTATGGAAATAATCGTGTAGATCGCGCCCGCGATCGTGGCGACGACGCTTAGGCGATTGTTGATCTCCATGACCGCGAGTTCGGG
>DATHQA010000251.1:0-3938 GCA_035483375.1 Rhizomicrobium sp.
TCGAAACTGGCCTGTTAATGGTGATCGAACGGTGAGCATCGAGCGTCAAATCACTCGCGCCTGGCCAGGTCAACGGACGGGCAATGTAAATACTCTTGGCATCGGCACCGGCCGCTACCGTCACATTTCCCGAAGCGAGCAGGGTTTGAAGATCGCTTACATTTAGAGTCGCGCTCGCCGCAGTTGCGGTGCAGACACTGCTCGCACAGGAAACATTTCTTGTAGCGCCCGCTGAAATGGTCAATCCGGCGTGTGCCGGCAAAGCGACGGTTGTCGCAAGCAGGGGGGCGACGAAGAAGGCAGAGGTCGCCGCTTTTTTTGCCAAGCCGGGAATTCTCATCTCATCACCTTTTCAAACGCTTCCATAATTTCAGAATTACTAGCTTATCAAATATTTTCCGAAATGTAGAACGTTACCAATACACTGTAACCACAGGATCCGCCGGACAAATCTTGCCGCCCCCGCTTGCCCCCGCGCACATTTTTGGTTTCACTCCCGGCCCTCGAAACCAAAGGATCGCCCCGATGCCCATCAATTACGACGAAATCATGCAGCTCAAGGCCGAGGGCGACGAGTTTCACTATCGCGACCGCGAAACCATGCTCTACGCGCTAGGCGTGGGCTTCATGCGCGATCCCATGAACATCGACGAATTGAAATACGTCTATGAGAACGACCTGCAAACCGTGCCGACGATGGCGACGATCATCGCCTGGGGGCAGGCGACGCTTGCCCGCTCCAACATCAATTACATGATGGTCGTGCATGGCGAACAGCGTCTGACGCTGCACAAGCCGCTGCCGTCCGAGGCCGAGATCGTTGCCGATGAGCGCGTCGTCGGCGCGTTCGACAAGGGGCCGGGCAAGGGCGCGGTTATCGTCACGGAGAAAACGATTCGCGAGAAGAAATCCGGCGACAAGCTGTGCACACTGCAGGCCACGATCTTCGCGCGCGGCGATGGCGGTTTCGGCGGCCCGAAAGACGGCGCGCCCGAACCGCATGTGCTGCCGACGCGCGCGCCCGACCTCGTGCATGAGGCCGACACGCGGCAGGATCAGGCGTTCATCTATGCGCTGTCCGGCGACCGCAATCCGCTGCACCGCGATCCGAGCTTCGCGAAGATGGCAGGCTTCCCGCGGCCCATCCTGCACGGGCTTTGCAGTTACGGCACGGCGTGCCGCTCGATCATCTCGACGGTGTGCAAATACGATTCGAAGAAGATCGTGGGTTTCGATGCGCGTTTCTCCGCGCCCGTGTTTCCCGGCGAGACGATCGTCACGGAGATGTGGGTGGACGGCAATATCGTCTCCTATCGCTCCAAATTGAAAGAGCGCGATGTCGTCGTGATCAACAACGGCAAGTGCACGCTTGCTGCCTGACGGCTTCGAAGACGTCGAAACGCTGATCGCACAGGGCCGCGCGGATGACGCGGCCCAATTGCTCCGTGCGCGGATAGACGCGGGACGCGGCGGATTGCTCGCGCGTATGGCGCTCGTGCACGCGCTTATCGCGGCTGACGATAAGGTAGGCGCGTTGGAAGCTGCGCGCGAGGCAACCTCGCTGTTTCCGCATGTGGCGCAAGCCGCCATCGGTTTCGGACAAGCCTTGCTCGCGGTCGAATTGCCTGCCGCAGCGATTGCGGAATTCCAGCGCGCGTTGCGCATCGATCCGTCGCTCGATGAAGCACGGTTCTATCTGGGCGAGGCGTGGCTCTCAGCGGGCGAGGCGGAGAAGGCGCTCGAAGCCTATCGTGCCATCGCGCCTGATTATGAAAGCGAAAAGGTTGGCGCGCGCATCGCCGACGCGGACGCGATGCGTGTTCGCGCACGTTCCGACGAAGGCTATGTGCGGCATCTCTTCGACCAGTTTTCCGGCGAATATGATGCGCGCATGCGCGGGCAGTTGAATTATCGCGCGCCGGAAATCTTGCGCGAACTCGCGAGCCTCGTCATTCCTATGCAGAGGCTCGACATCCTCGATCTCGGTTGCGGCACAGGCCTTTCCGGCGCTGCGTTCAAGGACATCGCTGCGCGCATCGATGGCGTGGATTTGAGTCCGGCGATGGCAGCCATCGCGCGCAAACGGAACGTCTATGACAATATCATTATCGCCGATCTCGAAACGGCGTTGAACGATCTTTCAGAGCGATATGATCTCGTGCTCGCCGCCGACACATTCGTCTATCTCGGTGATCTTGCTTCTGTATTCCGTGGCGCCTCGCATGTGCTGCGCGAGAACGGCTATTTCCTATTCACGGTGGAAAAAAGCGACACGGAAGATTTCGCACTCGGTCCCAAGCGCCGCTGGAAACATTCCGAATCCTATGTGCGCAAACTCGCAGAGACGTCCGGCTTCGATGTCGTTGGCCTCATGCAATGCCACGCCCGCCACGAAGCAGGCGAGCCTGTCGAAAGCCTCGCGGTGGCGTTGACCAAAAACGCCACTGTCATCCCCGGCTGAGCATTGCGGCAGCGATGCGAAGGGAAGGGGACCCAGGCGTTAAACACCGATCAGTGTTGAACACCTGGATCCCCTTGACCTCGCACTCGCGCCGACAGCGCTCGCACTCGCCGGGGATGACAATCCAAAATCGCTTACCAGCAATGCGTCCTTGTCGCTTTTGTAGTGCAGAGCTGCACCTTACTGTTCACGCCATCGAACAAGGTGCCGCCCATGACCATTCGTTTCGGATTTCTCATTTTCGACGATGCGGAAGAACTCGATTTCGTAGGCCCTTGGGAGGTGTTCACGATGGGCAATCAAATCAAATCGGGCGTGCATGAAACGTTTCTGATCTCGGAGCGCGAAGGCCCCGTGCGCTGCCGCAAGGGCATGCGCGTGTTGCCCGACCACACGATCGCCAATGCGCCCCCGATCGATGTGATGCTTATTCCGGGCGGCCAGGGCACACGCCGCGAAGTGGAGAACAAGCCTGTCCTCGAATGGATCGCGCGCACGGCACCCACCTGCCAATGGGTGACGAGCGTGTGTACGGGTGCGCTGTTGCTCACCGCCGCTGGCCCGGCACGCGGCAAGCGCGTCACGACGCATTGGGGTTTCATCGAAGCCCTGCGCGCCCGCGGCGAGGCGGCGGAGGTGCTGGAACATGTCCGCTATGTCCGCGATGGGAATGTGGTCACGGCGGCGGGCGTTTCGGCGGGCATTGACATGGCGCTGTGGCTCACCGGCCAGCTGCATTCGCCGCAATTCGCCCGCCGCGTCCAGCGCGCCATGGAGTACGACCCTGCGCCACCCTACGCCGCAGAGGTTTAGTACGTGGAAGCCTTTCTTCTGCCTCAATGATTATGCTTTGATCCCGAAAATGACATTGGGCGTCCAGGGAGAAGGGAACTTTCAATGAAGAGATTCGGGTATGCCGTGGCTTTCCTCGCGGTCTCGTTTGCACCGGCTTTTGCGGATGACGCGGCCTGCACCGCGCCCATTCCGCCCGTGGCCATCGATGGCGCCACTGCCACCGACGACCAGATGAAGACCATGCATGACGATGTGGTGAACTTCATCAAGCAGTCGGACGATTACCAGAACTGCGTCGTGGCCGATCTCGATGCGAAAAAGGCCAAAGCCCACAAGATGAAGATCGAGTTCGATCCCTATGTCGCCAAGCAGGCTGAGGCCGCCATCGCCGAGAACCAGCGCCAGAAGGAAAAGGTCGGCGGCGAGTTCAATGCGGCGGTTCAGGCCTATAAGAACCAGCGCATCAAGGGTTGATCCTAACGCTCTCCCGCGAATCGCTTAACCTAGGGCGATGAGCGAGATAGCCAGCAACCGCGCCCGGCGCAGAGCCGAAGAACACAACGCCACGCGCGCCTCGATCCTGAGCGCGGCTAGGCGTGTCGGCGCGCGGGATGGGGCGCGCGCCCTGTCGCTGCGCGGTGTGGCGGCGGAAGCGGGTTACGCGCCCGCCGCCCTTTACGGC
>DATHQA010000252.1:0-6333 GCA_035483375.1 Rhizomicrobium sp.
CGAGGCGCCGCTGGTCCAGCCCGCGTCGGGTGACAAGCGTTTCAAGGACAAGGACTGGCAGGAAAACCAGATCTTCGATTTCATCAAGCAATCCTATCTGCTCACTGCGAACTGGCTGCAATCGACGACATCGAAGCTCGAAGGCATCGATCCGCAGATGCAGCAGCGCGTTTCGTTCTATACGCGCCAGTTTGCCGATGCGATCGCGCCCACCAATTTCGTGCTCACCAATCCCGAAGTGCTGCGCGCGACGATGCAGAGCAACGGCGAAAACCTCGTCAAGGGATTGGACAATTTGCTGGACGATCTGGATCGCGGCCACGGCCAGCTTTCGATCCGCCAATCGTCGGACGCGTTCACCATCGGCAAGAACATCGCGCTTTCGCCGGGCAAGGTGATCTTCCGCAACGAATTGCTGGAGCTGCTGCAATTCGATCCGCGCACCGAGAAAGTGCATGAGCGGCCGATCCTTATTTTCCCGCCCTGGATCAACAAATTCTACATTCTCGACCTGCGCCCGGAAAATTCCTTCATCAAATGGCTTACCGAACAGGGCTATACCGTGTTCGTCGCGTCATGGGTCAATCCCGACAAGCCGCTCGCAAAGAAGACGTTCGAGGATTACATGCGCGGCGGAATCTTTGCCGCGCTCGACGCCGTGGAACAGGCAACCGGCGTGCGCGATCCCAATGTCGTGGGCTATTGCATCGGCGGCACGCTGCTCGGTGCGACGCTCGCCTACATGGCGGCCACGAATGACGACCGCATCCATTCGGCGACGTTCTGGGCCGCACAAGTCGATTTCAGCGAAGCGGGCGAACTCGCCGTGTTCGTGGACGATGCGCAGATCGAAGCACTGCATCAGCAGATGGAGAATGCAGGCGGCGTGCTCGAAGGCGGCAAGATGGCCACGACCTTCAACATGCTGCGCGCGAACGATCTCATCTGGTCGTTCGTCGTGAACAATTATCTGCTCGGCAAGACGCCGATGCCGTTCGACCTGCTCTACTGGAATTCCGATACGACGCGCATGCCGGAAGCAACGCATCTGTTCTATCTGCGTGAATTCTACAAGAACAATGCGCTGTCGAAGGGCGAGTTGGAACTCGGCGGCAAAAAGCTCAATCTGTCGAAAGTGAAAGTGCCCGTCTATCTGCAATCGGCAAAGGACGATCATATCGCGCCCGCGCGATCGGTCTATAAAGCGACGAAGCTGTTCAAAGGGCCGGTGCGTTTCATCCTTGCGGGATCGGGCCATATCGCGGGCGTCGTCAATCCGCCTTCCGCGAAGAAATATCAATATTGGACGAATGACGAATTGCCCATGTCGTTCGAGAAATGGCAGGAGCGCGCGGAGGAGCATCCGGGTTCCTGGTGGCCGGATTGGGATACGTGGCTTTCGAAATTGTCGGGCAAGAAAATACCGGCGCGCAAACCCGGCGACGGCAAGCTCAAACCGCTCGGCGACGCGCCGGGGTCTTACGTGAAGATCAAGGCGCAATGAGCGAAGCGGTCGATGCATTGATCCTTGATCTGCTCGACTGGGTCGCGAAGGAAGAACGCAGCTATAGCGAAACGATGGAGGCATGGCGCACGTCATGCCCGCGCCTTCCTGTTTGGGAAGAAGCGAATGACCGTCATTACATCGCGCGCGAACGCAAGGACGGCCGCGCCGTCGTCGCAATCACGCCGCAAGGCCGCGCGTTCCTCGCGCAGCGCTAACGCTTCAGTTTCCGCATTTCACGCGCGATAGCCGCACCCGCCGCGTCACCACGCGCTTCGAGGCATGAGAGCACGCCAGCGAAATCTTCCGGCTTCTTGTCCTGAGAGAGCTTGAATTTGCCTTCGAGATTTTCGAGCGCGACTTCAAAACCGTCGATTGCGTTCACGAGCGCGGCAACGCGCGCTTCCGGAACTGTGTCAAGTGTCCATGGCTGTTTCGGCAACAGGAATTTTTCCTGGGCAGCCGAAAGATCGATAAGCAATTGCCGGAGCGCCGTTGCGTCCAACTTGCGCGCAACACCCTGCCCTTCGACAGCTATGTAATTCCATGTCGGCACCATCGCGGTGCTCTCGTACCAATCGGGCGAGATATAGGTATGTGGGCCCATGAAGGAGAAAGAGAGCTTCGTGCCATCGGCATGCATCGCAGCAGGATTGTTGCGTGCCAGATGAAACCGTAGTGTGCCCTTTTCATCGAGCACGATAGGCGCATAGGCGAAATGCACTTCGCCTTCATGCGCTACGGCAACGGTCGCAAATGCATTCGCACGGATGAAAGCATGCAGCGTTGCAATGTCATCCACGGCAAACGCATGCGGACGATACATCACAGCAGTCCCGCCGTTTCGGGCAGACCGAGCATGAGATTGAGGTTCTGCACCGCCGCACCGCCCGCACCCTTGCCGAGATTGTCGAGCAACGCGACAAGCCTTGCCTGCCCCGCCGCCTCATTGCCGAACACATACAGCGTCATCGTGTTCCGGCCCGCGAACAATTCCGCATCGAGCGTTTTCAGCTCGGCTGTTTCATGCAAATTCGCCACGCGTACCAAGGCTTCACCGCGATAAGAGTTCTCCAATATGCGATGAATCTCAATCGGAAGCGGTTTCCCCGGAAGCGCCCACAATTGCAGCGGTACTTCCACGATCATGCCGCGATAGAAACGCGCGACGCTCGGCGCGAACACGGGCGGATGCGCGAGGCCCGCATGCTTTTGCATCTCCGGTACATGCTTATGCGCAAGCGTGAGGCCATAGGTCCGCGCGACCGTTTCCACATAAGACGGCGAATCCGTCTTCTCGAATTCCTCAATCATCGCGCGGCCGCCGCCGGAATAACCGGAGATCGCATTCACGGTGAGCGGAAAATCGGCGGGCACCAAACCCGCCCTCACAAGCGGCCGCACGAGCGCGAGGAACCCCGTCGGATAGCAACCCGGATTGGACACGTAGCGCGCACCCGCGATCTTCTCGCGCTGGCCCGGTTCCATTTCCGCAAAGCCGTAGACCCAGCCATCGGCCACGCGATGCGCCGTGCTCGCATCGATGACGCGTGTGCGCGGGTTTTCGATAAGCGTCACCGCCTCCCGCGCCGCATCGTCCGGCAGGCACAGAATCACGACATCGGCGTCATTCAAGGCACGCGCGCGTGCACGGGCGTCCTTGCGCTCGGAATCGTCGAGCCGCGTGAGCGCAATATCCGTGCGTCCCGCGAGCCTTTCGCGTATTTCCAGGCCTGTCGTGCCCGCCGCGCCGTCAATAAACACTTTCGCTCTCATGGGCGCTGTCTAAGCCCGCCTTGACTCCCCTACAAGCGCATTCTTAGCTGACCAGCTAGGCGGTTTCGGCTGGGTCGGGCGCAGCAATCGCCACGCGGACAGCGCTCGCAATGGGAACGCCCGCATAAAAGGGGAGGCTTGGATGGGTTCGATCGATTTCAACAAGCTGTGGCAGAACTTTGTTGATACCGTCACCAATCACTACACCGATTTCAACGGCCGCGTGGGACGCGCGCAGTTCTGGTATTACGTGCTCGTCGAAATCGTCGTCATGGTCGGGCTTTCCATCGTCCAGAGCATTCTGTGGACGCATATCCTGACCTCGCTCGCAGGCCTCGCGTTGCTGTTGCCGAATGCGGGCATGGGCATGAGGCGGCTTCAGGATATCGGACGCTCCGGCATGCTTGTTTGGGCGGCGCTGATTCCGGCGGCGATCCTGCATGTGGTTTCGATCCTCACCGTGCTTGGCGGTGCTGTCGGCGCGCTCGGCTTCATCGCGTTCTTCTTCACGATCGGCTGGCTGCTCGGCATTGTCGCGCTCGTCGTCGGCATCGCACTGATCTACTTCTACATCCAGCCGGGGACACCGGGCCCGAATGCCTATGGTCCCGTGCCGCCTGTGTTCGACCCCACAATGGCGACGCCTGCTGCGCCGACGCCTCCACCGGCGGTCTGACATCGCTTGCATGGAACTGTCCCAGGCTTTATCGCGTCTCGCGAATGCCTGGGACAGATTTCCGTGGAACAGCCGCCCGATGATGATGACGCCAAACAGCGCGCCAATCTCATCATCCTCATTGCGGTCGTCATTCTCGTTGCGGGCAGCGTGTGGCTGCTCATCGCTTACAAGAACAGCTCCGACCAACTCGATTGCTTCGCCGCGGGGCACAAGAACTGCGCCCCCGTCGATGTTCCGCAGCAGTAGTGTTCGCGCCTAAACGAAATCGCTCACCGCATGGCCGGTCGTGAGATCGAACACCGCGTCGTGACCGGCCTGGTATCCGGCAACGCCGTTGTGATCGACGATCATGAATGTGTGGCCTTTCAGATCGCCGCTCGACGGCGTGAACAACACGGCATGATGCGCCTCGAGATGGCTTGCATTGATCGCCGTTGCGAGATCGGAATCGAACGTCGTGTGCGAAAGCGCGCCGCTCGTCACCTTCGCATCGAGACCGTGATCGAACCGGTCTATCAGCGCAAACAGCAAACCGCCTGCATTATGCGCATTGTCGGTTGACGATGCCGTGTGGCCGCCATGCGTGCTTGTATGGCTTTGCGCGTTATGCGGCGCACTCGATGCGCTGGATGGCGGATCGCCGACAAGGAAGCCGTCTTCGAAGCCCTGCCCCGCGCTTGTCATCGTGATGCTTTCGCTGATCGTCAGTGTCAATGTATTGCCGCTCGCAAGCGAACCCAGATCGATCGCATGATTGGAGAAATAGGTCACGGCTGCGGATTCAGATGTGAAGGTCTGCGAGATCGTTGTTGCACCGCCGGTGACCGTGAAGGTCATGCTCGTAAATCCGGAGCCATGCGACGTGGCGCCGTAGAGACCGAGTTCGAGATCCGAACGCGATGAAAGCTGCGTAAGATCGACCGAGATCGTGACGCTTGTATTGATCGTCTCGCTGCCCGTGCCGTGCGTATCGTATTCGCCCCCCAACTCGCCCATCGCGAAATAGACGGGATTGGTCGCGAACGCGGCCTTTATGTTGGAATTCCCATTAAGGATCGGCGTGACGCTCGATGTCGCGGGCGCACCTGTCACGAAAGCGACGGCTTGGATGCCCGTCGCGAAGGCCTGCGTCGCGCCGCCGATGGCAGCACCTGCTTGCGCCTCCGCAACCGCATTTGCGCTGCCTGAAATCGGCGCAGAGGCTGATGCTTGTACCGATTGAACGAGAAAGCCCGAGGAATGACTGGTCGAAGCAGATGCGGTGGAAGATCCGGTGCTTCCGGTACCTGTCGCTGTCGCAAGAGCCGATCCGGCCGTGCTGCCTTTACCGCCTGTCGCTGTTGCTTGCGATGTGATCGAGGTTGTGCCTGTTGCATCACTCGTGGCCGACGCATTGCCGCCCGCGCCCACGACATGACCATTGCCGCCACTACCACCGATAGCCCTCGTTACCGCGCCGGCCCCGGTTGCGCCCGTCACGGTGAACGATGCCGAGCCTGAACCGCCTGCGCCGCCTGTGCCCGTAGCAGCCGCACCCGCACCACCATTGCCGCCATAGCCGAATGCATGGCCTGAAATAGAACTCGCATGCGTCGCGTTCGCCGTGACGTCGTTGAAGGTCAGAGCCGAATGTCCGGTGCCGCCCTTGCCGCCATTGGCGGTCTGGCTGCCACCGCCGGCACCCGCATAGGCGTTCTGATAAAGCTCCAGGTAGCCGCCTTTCGTGCTTCCGCTCACCGCATTGTTGAGTGTGCTGTCCACGCCCGCGCCGCCATTGGCGCCTATGTAGCCGTAGCCGCCAGCGCCGCCTCTCTGGAGAACCGTGGCGCGCGCCGAGAAGCCGCTCGCCGTCGCGGTCGTTCCGCTGACTGCACCGCCCGCACCGCCGGAATTGCCGGAACCGGAGCCACCGCCGCCGGTGCCGCCTATTATGTGGGCATAAGCCCATGCCAAGCCCGCGCTTCCCGATGTACTGGTCGATGACGATGCCGATCCCACGACAGCACCGCCTGCGCCACCGCTGCCGCCGACTCTATTGGCGCCGCCGGTGCCGCCGGTCGCCAACGCACTCGCCGTCGTGTTTGTCAGACCGGTCATTGTGCTCGTCGCGACCGCCGTGCCGCCTGCTTGGCCTGCAACCGCACCGCCGCTGGCGCCTCCGATGCCGCCTGTGGCCGCGCTTTGGCCTATGACGCTATTCGCATGCGTCGTATTTGCGGTGATATCGTTGAACGTCAAATAAGATGCGGCCGTGCCCGCCTTGCCGCCACCGACGCTGTCGCTCGCGCCGCCGGTGCCGCCCGTCGAATTCTGATAGAGGTGCAGATAAACGCCTCTAGCCGTTCCGCTGACGGCGTTGGTGATCGTGCTGTTG
>DATHQA010000253.1:0-5012 GCA_035483375.1 Rhizomicrobium sp.
AATATGATCTTGATGTCATGGTCGCGCAGCCATGGCCCGAGCCAGCCCTGCATGCCGAAGATGAGGACATACACAAGGCCCGACACAACGGGCGAGACGGAAAACGGCACATCGATAAGCGAGATGAGAAAATTCTTGCCGGGGAAATCGTGCTTCGTCACGGCCCATGCGGCGGCGACGCCAAAGACCGCGTTCATCGGCACGGCAATCGCGGCGACGACGATCGTGAGCCAGATCGACGAAATCGAATCCGGTTCTTTCAGCGCATCCCATGCGGCCGCAACACCGTTCGCAAACGCGTTCGAGAACACGGTGATGAGCGGCAACAGCACGAACAGGCTGAAAAAGCCCAGCGTCGCCAGGATGAAGGCGTAGCGGACAAGGGCGGAATCTTCCGTCGGTCTGCGCATGATCACCGCCGCGATGCGAGAAAGCTTTGGAACAGATTCAACGCGAAGATGATCGCGAAAGATGCCAGCAGCATGACAACGCCGATGGCGGTCGCGCCCGCATAATCGAACTGTTCGAGCTTGATGACGATGAGAAGCGGCGCGATCTCCGAGACCATCGGCAGATTGCCCGCGATGAAGATGACCGAGCCGTATTCGCCGACCGCACGCGCGAACGAAAGCGCGGTTCCCGTCACAAGCGCAGGCGCGAGCGCGGGCAGGATCACGCGCAGGAAAATCTGCGCACGGCTTGCGCCAAGCGTGGACGCTGCCTCCTCAGCTTCAATACCCATTTCCGCGATGACGGGCTCAAGCGTGCGTACGACAAACGGCAGGCCCACAAACACAAGCGCAACAACAACGCCAAGCGGCGTGTACGCCACCTTGAGATTAAACAGCGCCATGAGCGGCGCGCCGAGCCATCCATTCGGCGCGTAAAGCGTGGACAGCGCAATGCCCGCAACTGCCGTCGGCAATGCGAACGGAAGATCGACAAGCGCGTCGAGAAATTTCTTGAGCGGGAATTTGTAGCGCACAAGCGTCCACGCCACGATCACGCCGAACACCGAATTGATGACGGCCGCAATCGCCGCGGCGCCGAACGAAAGCCTCAGCGAAGCGAGCACGCGCGGCGTCGTGATCGCGTCCCAGAAGCCTTCCCAGCCCAGCGTCCATGGCCGGATCAGCAGTGCCGCAATCGGGATGAGAACGATGACGGAGAGATAAAACAGCGTGAAGCCGAGTGACAGCCCGAACCCGGGCAGCACCCGGCGTTCACGCCGGTAGGGGACTACCAAACTCGCCATTTAATGGCCGTTTTTGTAGATCTGATCGAACACGCCGCCATCGGCGAAGTGGGTTTTCTGTACCTTCTGCCAGCCGCCGAAATCCGCATCGACCGAATAGAGCTTGATCGACGGGAAATCCTTCGCGTGCTCCGCAGCCACTTGCGGATCGCGCGGGCGATAATGGTTCTTCGCCTCAATCTCTTGCGCGGGCTTCGTGTATAGGTATTTCACATAGGCTTCGGACACCGCGCGCGTGCCGTGACGGTCCACATTCTTGTCGAGAATGGCTACGGGCGGCTCCGCCAGAACGGAAGACGAGGGATAGACGATCTCGAACTTGTCATGGCCAAGCTCATCGAGCGCGAGATAGGCCTCGTTCTCCCAGGACAGCAACACATCGCCGATGCCGCGCTGCACGAAGGTCGTCGTGGAACCGCGCGCGCCGGTATCGAGCACGGGCACATGCTCATAGAGATCGGCGACGAACGCCTTCGCCTTGTCGGCATTGCCGCCGGGCTGATGCTCCGCCCAGGCCCAGGCCGCGAGATAGGACCAGCGCGCGCCGCCCGAGGTCTTCGGATTGGGCGTGATGACCTGCACGCCCGGCTTCACGAGATCACCCCAATCCTTGATCTTCCATGGATTGCCCTTGCGCACGAGAAACACGATCGTGGAGGTGTAGGGCGTGCTGTTTTCGGGCAGGCGCTTCTGCCAATCGGCGGGCAGCAATTGCGCCTTCTGCGCGACGGCATCGATGTCATAGGCGAGCGCAAGCGTGGCGATATCCGCGTCCACGCCGTCGATGATCGCGCGCGATTGCGCGCCGGAGCCGCCGTGACTCATATTGACCGTCACGGTGTCGCCGGTCTTGGCCTTCCAATCCGCCGCGAAGGCCTTGTTGATCTGCTGATAAAGCTCGCGCGTCGGATCATAGCTCACATTGAGCATCGTGATGTCCTTCGCCTCTGCAGCGCCGGCCCCGAATGCCAGCGCGCCTACGACAATCCATGCCAATTTTCTCATGCCGTCACTCCATCTCCATCAAAGAGCGAACTGCGCCCGCAGGGAAACCGCGTCGAGCTTCGCGTCGAGGCTTGTGCCCGCGGATGCCAGCCGCGAAACATCCGTATGCTGATAATCGAGCAGGAAGCGGATCGTGTTGTTGGGATACCAGTTGACGCCCGCCGTCCAGATATGCTGCTCGCCGCCGCGCACGCCGCCCACAGGCGTCGGCGCATTGGCGACACCCGGATTGTCGTTCAGGTCGAGATCGCTGTAACGCCCGGCCACTTCCCACGCACCCCAGCCCGCATGATCGATCGAGAACGGATCGTTGGGTTGCGGCATGCCGAAGGCGCCGCGTTCGGGGCGATATTTCTTCGCCTCACCCGTGATGACCCAGCTTGCCTGCACATACCAGCCGTCGAAATTCGGATTGGTCAGCGGGCTGTTGCGCAGCGTCACGTCATATTGGAAATAGCCGCCCTGGCCATAAAGATTGTTCCAGTTGCCCGCGCCTTCCGCGCCCCATTCCCACACATCGCTTGCATCGAAATTGCCCGTGTCGATGAGGCGAATGCTTTCGCTGTCGACGTTCAGTTCGGGCCGCTCACGTAGGCGGAACGCATGGGCGGAGTTGTCGCCCGCCGTCAGATCGGCAAGCTTGAACACGTATGTCGTGTCCGCGCCCACGGCGAAATTCGCATCGCTCGAATCGAGGATGCGATAGGCAAAGCGGCCGACAGCCGCCTCCTGCTCGTCGAACACCGCCGTGTCGCCGACAACGCCGCCGGTATAGGAAACGGCTGCGAAATAATCGTCGCCATAGGCGAAGATCGTCGTTGCGTCGCGGCCATCCGCGCCCGCAATGCCGCGCGCGAGATCGGTCGGCTGCGCGCGTTCGAGGAACATGAGATCGGAGGCCGAGGTCGAATCCTCGAAGCTCTCCGGCGGCGCGTATGCGCCGATGCGCCAATGAAACGGCGCCAGCCCATCATATTGAATGAAGGCGCTGGAGATGGTCGAGCCTTCCGTGCCCGAACCGCCGAAATCATAGATGAATTCGTAATACCAATCCTTGTACACGGTGCCGTCCGCGCCGAAACGCGCGCGGCGGAAATTGCTGCCGCTCGAGAAATCCACGCCCGCGGGCGCGCTGTCCTGCGCGTAATATGCCGTGTCGTATTGCACGAGCGAGCGGATTTCGAAGGTGAAATTGCCGTCCGCGGTTGCAAGCGAAGGCCTGCCGTTTTTCAGCGAAAGCTGAACGTCCTGGCCGCGCTGGTTTTGCACATCGGTATATTCGGCGGTGGTGGCGCGTTTCAGATCGCTGATCTGATCGGACAGCGCCTGCACTTCGTCCTGCAGCTGCTGAACTTTTTGTGCGCTGTTGTCATCGGCGAAAGCAGGCGCGGCAAGCATGAGGCTCGCAAACGCAACACCAGTCATCAGTCGGTTTCTCATCCCGGTCACTCGATCCTGACAAGCTCGGCTGCCCGTAAGCGGCGGTGGGGGAAGACCGACCGCCTACGAGGCCCAAGCGAGAACCCCCGTTCACGCGTGCTGTCATGAATCCTCTATAATCCCTACCGAGTCAATAGAGATTGTGGGGAAAGGGGTGCGACAGGGTGGGGAAGGCGCGGAAAACCTAGAGAATCGCGGCCTTGCGGCGGGTTTTGCGGCCCGCTTTTTCGTCGGCCAGCGCATGGGCGAGTGTGTGGCTTTCGAGGATATCCGAGGTGGCGTCCCGCACATTCAGCAGCACTTTGCGGATCGCGCAGGTCACTTCATCCTTGCAATCGTCGCAGCGGCGAAAGGCCGTGCGGCTCGCGCAGGGCGTAAGCGCCAGCGGCCCGTCGATGGTGCGGATGACCTCGGCAAAACTGATGTCGTCCGGCACCCGGCCCAGCGTATAGCCGCCGAATTTGCCGCGATGGCTATGCACAATGCCGCGCTTTTTCAGCTCGAGCAGGATCTGCTCCAGGAATTTGCGCGGCACATCGGCCTCCTCGGCGATGTCGGCAATAAGCATGGGCTCTTCCGTCTGGCGGGAGCCGAGCGCGATGAGCGCGCGCAACGCATAACGGGCTTTCTGGGACAGCATGGTCAGAATCTCTATGGGGAATATAGTGATGGTGGGCGGGATTGAAAGGGGTACGCCGTTCCGCGAATCGAACCTCGGTGTCATGGCCCGCCGGAGTGCGGCCCATGACAAGTAGGCGTGTGATTTCCCGCGCTGCAAAAAACTTTGCTCTTCCACACGAGATATTGAAAGGACTTAGCCCCCACCAGCGTTGCGCTGCCTGTCGATTTTTCGTTTTGCATCCTTGAAGCCGCAAGTCGAACTTCCCATCTCCCTTATCCCAAAGGATGAGGATCGATGACGAAGCGAATTTGACGCGAGACCAGACAGGGCAGGGATGCAAGCTCGCGTGCATCCGAGCGGAAACAGGACAGGGCATGGACCATATGACAGGATCATCATGGCGCCCGCGCTTTCGGATCATGCGCCACCGGAAATCAGGCGCGACCAGAAAGCATCCCGTCGATGCGACGCCCGCGGCGAAGGCAAAGGTGCAGAACATCGCTCCGGTCGAAGGAGCTTCGTCCTGCCTGCCGTAGCTTCGAAAATCGCAAAGCGGGATGTTCCGGAGCATCCCGCTTTTCGTTTGCGTGTCGCGCCGCAGCGTGAGGCCGCCCCCCGACGCATTTCCTGGCACACGCTGCGAATTGTAATTCCGTTGCGCAAGCCGCCAGCCGCGGCGAAATATTGATG
>DATHQA010000254.1:0-6780 GCA_035483375.1 Rhizomicrobium sp.
AACAAAATCGCGAAGTGTTCGCCGTGCCCGGCTCGCCGCTTGATCCGCGCGCGAAAGGCACGAACCGTCTCATCCGCGAAGGCGCAACACTCACTGAAAGCGCTGAGGATGTTCTTTCGCATCTGCGCCCGATCATAGGTCGAGAATTCTCGGAGCCTGCACGCGAAACGGATGTACCCCGCGCCGACGCGCATGCCATTGAAGTGGAGGCTGATCGCATCCGCGCGAAGATCGAAGAGGCTCTTGGCCCCGCCCCCATTGAGATCGACGAATTGATTCGATTGACCAAGGCACCTGCCGCAGCCGTGCTCACTGTGCTCTTGGAACTCGAACTGGCCGGGCGGCTTTCCCGTCAGCCCGGAAATAAAGTGAGCTGGGCCTAACTTTCCATAGGCTTGCGGGAAAGCGCTTCGGCCTCTTGCTGGGCCATGGCGAGGAGCTGGGCCAAACGTTTCTGGCCCTTGCCGTCAGCCAACTCCCGCAAAGATCGAACCAAGTCCTTGATATAAGACGCTGTTTCAGCCTGCGAGGCCGCGGCCGCAGAACATTGTGGTGCCGAAATCTGCTCTTTCATCAGGGCGACCGATCATTGCGTCTCGCTACCCTGATTATAGAGGTGTCGGCATGAATACAATCATTGATTGCATATTTTATTACTGCGACTTTAAGTACTCACAATGCGAGACCGTTGACACGGCTTCCCCCCTTCGACCAGTGTCCGCGCCCACGCCAGCCCCCTAGCCCCCATCCAGCATGAATGTCCTCATCGTAGAATCGCCAGCCAAGGCCAAGACGATCAACAAATACCTTGGCTCCGGCTATAAGGTGCTGGCCAGCTTCGGCCACATCCGCGACCTGCCGTCGAAGGACGGCTCGGTGCAGCCGAACGACGACTTCGCCATGATTTGGGAAGTCGACGACCGCGCGCAGAAGCGCATCAAGGACATTGCCGATGCCGTGAAGGGTGCGGACAAACTCATCCTCGCCACCGACCCGGACCGCGAGGGTGAGGCGATCTCGTGGCATGTGCTCGAAGTGCTGCGCCAGCGCAAAGCGCTGGGTCACATACCCGTCGAGCGCGTCGTGTTTAATGCGGTGACGAAATCGGCGATCCTCCACGCCATCGCGCATCCGCGCCAGATCAATGAAGAACTCGTCGACGCGTATCTCGCGCGCCGCGCGCTCGATTATCTCGTGGGCTTCACATTGTCGCCCGTGCTGTGGCGCAAATTGCCCGGTGCTAAATCGGCGGGTCGCGTGCAATCCGTGGCGTTGCGTCTTGTCTGCGAACGCGAGACGGAGATCGAAGCGTTCCGCGCGCAGGAATACTGGACCATCGATACCGATGTGCAATCGCCGGAAGGCGCATTCGCGGCGCATCTCACGCATCTGGACGGCAAGAAGCTCGAAAAGCTTTCGTTGAAGAACGAAGCGGAGGCGTACGCCGCCGTCGCCGCGATCAATGCACAACGGTTCAGCGTCGGCTCCGTCGAGAGCAAGCCGGTCAAGCGGCACCCTGCCCCGCCGTTCATTACATCTACGCTGCAACAAGAAGCTTCGCGCAAGCTCGGCTTCGCGGCGAAGCGCACTATGCAGATCGCGCAGCAGCTTTATGAAGGTGTTGACATAGGCGGTGAGACGGTCGGCCTCATCACCTATATGCGTACCGATGGCGTGCAGATGGCAGGCGAAGGCGTTGCAGATGCGCGCCGCGCCATCGGCGACAAATATGGCGACCGCTATGTGCCGACCGTGCCGCGCGCCTATTCGAGCAAGGCGAAGAACGCGCAGGAAGCCCATGAAGCGATCCGCCCCACGAGTTTCGCGCGCTGGCCGGAGAAGATCGCGCGCGCGCTCGATAGCGATCAGGCCCGCCTTTACGAGCTTATCTGGAAACGCGCCGTCGCGAGCCAGATGGAAAGTGCTGAGCTTGAACGCACAACGATCGATTGCGTCTCCGCCGACAGGCAAATCACATTGCGCGCCACGGGCAGCGTCACGCTGTTCGATGGTTTCCTTGTCCTCTATCAGGAAGGCAAGGACGATGAAGCCGATGAAGATGGCGCGCGTCTGCCGCGTGTGAAAGAAGGCGATGGGCTCGGCATCGAGAAGGTCACGCCCGAACAGCATTTCACCGAACCGCCGCCGCGCTATTCCGAAGCGAGCCTTGTGCGCAAGCTTGAGGAATTGGGCATCGGCCGGCCTTCGACTTATGCGTCTATTCTTTCGGTGCTGCGCGATCGCGCCTATGTGCGGCTGGAGCGCAACCGCTTCATACCGGAAGACAAAGGCCGCCTTGTCACCGCATTCCTTTCGAATTTCTTCAAGCGCTATGTGGAATATGATTTCACGGCCGATCTTGAAGAGAAGCTCGACCAGGTTTCCGCAGGCGAACTTAACTACAAGCAATTGCTGCGCGATTTCTGGACGGATTTTTCCGCCGCGATTGCCGATACGAAAGATCTCAAGATCTCGCAGGTCATCGATACGCTCGACGATCTGCTGGAACCGCTCATCTTTCCGAAACAGGCCGATGGCGGCGACCCGCGCGTGTGTCCGACATGCGGCACGGGGCGTTTGAGTTTGAAGCTTGGCCGCTTCGGCGCGTTTGTCGGTTGCTCGAATTATCCCGAATGCCGTTTCACACGGAAGCTCGGCCAAGCGCCCGGCGAAGGCGGCGATACGAGTCCCCGCATACTAGGCGTCGATCCCCAAACGGAAGAGGAAATCTCGCTGCGCGTGGGCCGCTTTGGGCCTTACGTCCAGCGCGGCGAAGGCGAGAAGCCCGCGCGTTCGAGCATTCCCAAAGGCACGCCGACGGAAAATGTCGATCTCGAACTTGCGCTGAGATTGTTGTCGCTGCCGCGCGAAGTGGGAATGCATCCCGAAACAAACAAACCGATCACAGCGAATTTCGGCCGTTTCGGGCCCTATGTCGCGCATGATGGCAAATATGCCTCGCTCGATTCACCGGAAGACGTGTTCACCGTCGGCATCAACCGCGCGGTGACGCTGCTCGCCGAACGCAAAGCCAAAGGCGGCGGACGTCGTCAGGCGCAGGCGCTGAAAGAATTGGGCGAACATCCGCAATCCGGCACGCCGATCAAAGTGCTCAAGGGCCGCTACGGACCTTATGTTTCGGACGGCACGACGAACGCGACCATTCCCGACGGCATCGAACCCACTTCGGTGACGCAGGAACAAGCCGTTGAATGGCTTGCCGCGCGCGCGGGCAAAGGAAAACCAAAAAAAGCCGCTAGGCCGAAAGCAAAGGCGAAGGCGAAATCGGACGCGAAGCCCAAGCGCAAACCCAAAGCGAAGGCGGAGGCGGCGTAGTTGCCGCGCAAAGGTCCAAGCAAAAATCCTCCGGCGCTGAGCAAGGAGCGCGTACTCGAAGCGCTCGCGGCCAATCCGTCCGGCACGAAACGCGATATCGCGCGCGCCTTGCATATCAAAGGCAATGACCGCATCGCACTGAAGCGCATCCTGAAAGAACTCGAACGGGAAGGCGCAATCGAGCGCGGGCCGAAGCGCAGTTACGAGAAAGCGGGTACATTGCCCGATGTGCTCGTGCTCGAGATTTCGGGACAAGACCCGGACGGAGAATTGCTCGCGCGGCCGCAGCGTTGGGAGCATGACGAAGCGCCGCCGCAGATCATTGTGCTGCCGGGGCGCGAAGGCGGCACGATAGGCCAAGGCGAACGCATTCTCGCGCGGCTCACGCAAACGCACGAGGGCTACAAAGCACGCATTATCAAGAAGCTTGGCGCGAGCGCACATAAAGTGCTCGGCGTGTATCGCGCCGGCGCGCGCGAAGGGCGCATCGTGCCAATCGACCGCAAAAGCAAGATCGAATTCATTGTCGATGCGCGCGACAGCGCGAGCGCTGCAGAAAACGAACTCGTGCTTGCGGAGCCGCTTTCGGGCCGCGCTTCCGGCCTGCCGCGCGCGCGCATTGTCGAACGGCTCGGCAGCATGGATGCGCCGAAGGCAGTCAGCCTTATCGCCATTCATGCGCACGGCATTCCGACGGAATTTCCCAAGGAAGTGCTCGACGAAGCCACGCACGCAAAACCTGCAAATCCGCGCGGCCGTACCGATCTGCGCGATGTGCCGCTTGTCACGATCGATCCCGAGGATGCACGCGATCATGACGATGCGGTGTGGGCGGGGCCGGACGACGATGCATCGAATGCGGGTGGTCACGTCGTCATCGTCGCGATTGCCGATGTCGCGCATTATGTGACGCCGAATTCCGCGCTCGACCGCGAGGCATGGAAACGCGGCAATTCCGCGTATTTCCCGGATCGCGTCGTGCCGATGTTGCCTGAGGCTTTATCCGCCGACCTCTGCTCACTGCGCGAAGGCGAGGATCGCCCGTGTCTCGCCGTGCGCATGTTCTTCGACAAGCATGGCAAAAAGAAACGCCACGAATTCCTGCGCGCGATGATGCGTTCCGCCGCGCGGCTCACTTACGCACAGGCGCAACGCGCATTCGATGGCAAACCGGACGAACACAATCGCGCCATCGCGAAGCTCGCGCTGGCGCCGCTATGGCAGGCGTATCAGGCGCTCGCCTCCGCACGTGATGCGCGCGAGCCGCTCAATCTCGATCTGCCGGAACGGCGCATCGTGCTCGGCGAAGACGGCAAGGTAAAATCCATCGCGTTCCGCGAGCGGCTGGAATCCATGCGCCTCATCGAGGAGATGATGATTCAGGCGAATGTTGCGGCGGCGGAATCGCTTGAGAAAGCGCGCCTGCCCCTCATCTATCGCGTGCATGAACCGCCATCGAAGGAAAAATTGTTCGCGTTTTCCGATTATCTGCGCACGCTCAGCATGCCGTTCGCGAAAGGCCAGCTCATCAAGCCGGGCGTGTTCAATCGCATTCTCGCGCGCGCGAAGAACACGGCGCATGCCGATGTGATGAACGACGTCGTGCTGCGCACGCAAGCGCAGGCGATCTACGCGCCGGAGAATGTCGGTCATTTCGGTTTGAACCTACAACGCTATGCGCATTTCACATCGCCGATCAGGCGCTATGCAGACCTCGTCATACATCGCGCGCTGATCCGCGCGTTGAAATTGGGCGAAGATGGCCTCACCGAAAGCGAGATCGGCAAACTCGCCGAGACCGCCGAACACATCTCTATGACCGAACGCCGCGCCATGGCGGCGGAACGCGATTCCACGGATCGTTATATGGCGGCCTATATGGCCGACCGCATCGGCGCGGGCTTCGATGCCCGCGTGACAGGCGTCACCCGCTTTGGCCTGTTCGTGCGCCTGCCCGAAACGGGCGCGGAGGGACTCCTCCCCATGCGCTCGCTGGGTCAGGAATTCTTCCGCCATGACGAGCGCGCCCACGCCCTGATCGGCGAGCGCTCAGGCACGAAATATGGCCTCGGCGATATCCTGTCTGTGCGGCTGGTCGAAGCCGCGCCCCTGACCGGCGGCCTGCGCTTCGAATTGACCCAGGCGCCTATCCCCACCGGCTCGCGCAAGCCCAAAAACCGCCCAAACCGGGGCCGCCGCGCTTGACAAGCGGCCTTCCCTGAATAGGTTAGCTGCCCTTTCGGCATTAGGAGAACCCCATGGCCAAACCGACCACAGCCAAGATTCGGCTTAACAGCGAGGGCGGCACAGGCTTTTTCTATGTCGCCAAGAAGAACACGCGCACGATGACGGAGAAGTTCACCGTGCGGAAATACGATCCCGTGCTGCGCAAGCATGTGGAATTCAAGGAAGGCAAAATCAAATAAGGCTTTGTTGAATTAAGCCGCCTTCTTCGCCTCCACGCTCGTCACGAAATCTCCGATATTCTTCAAATAGACGGGCACAAGCGCGTCCGTAAAATCATGGCCCATGCCCGGCACGATGACGAGCCGCGCCCCTTCTATGCTGGCCGCCGTGTCGCGTCCGCCATCCACGGGAATAAGCGGATCATCGGCGCCGTGAATAACAAGCGTGGGGCAATGCACGCTTTTAAGCATTTCGTTGCGCGGCGTCGCGGTGATAATTGCCATCATCTGCCGCGCGAGGCCGGTGGGTTCATAAGGCACGCGATCCACTTCGCGCTCGACGGCGGCACGCAGTTCCGCATCCGTCGCGGCAAAACCGGGGCTGCCGATGATGCGCCACGCCTTCATGCCTTGTGCGATACGGTCCTCGCGGCTTGAACTGGCGGGCGGCGTAGACAGCGCGGCCATCGCTTCCGGCTTCGCATGCTGCAGGCCGCGCCTAGCCGTGGTGGACATGATCGATGTGAGGCTGCGCACGTGGCCCGGATAGCGCGCCGCAACGATTTGCGCGATCATCCCGCCCATCGACGCGCCCACGATGTGCGCGCGGTCGATGCCGAGCGCGCCGAGCACACCCACCGCATCCGCCGCCATATCGTCGAGCTGATATGGCGCGCCTTCGATGGCCTGACGCGCCATCATCTTCGCGACCGCCATGGCGATATTCGGCGTGCCTGCCTCGAGCATATGCGTGGATTTGCCGATGTCGCGATTGTCGAACCGTATGACGCGGAAGCCCAGCGCTGCCAGCCCCTCGCACAGCGTCACGGGCCACATCGTCATCTGCGCGGCAAAGCCCATGATGAGCAGAATCGCGGGGTCGGTCTCGCGGCCGAAGCTGTCATATTCGAACTCCAGCCCGTTTGCCTTGACGCGCGCCATTTTTGCCCCTCTTTTTCGGTGGTCAGCCAAGCTTAAAGACCGGCGGGTGCAATTGACAAGGCGCGGGGCCGGCGCGCTTTCCGGGGTCGATGCGCCG
>DATHQA010000255.1:0-7973 GCA_035483375.1 Rhizomicrobium sp.
CGGCCTGCGCGGCTGCCGGCTCAAGACCGGTACGCCGCCCCGGCTCGATGGCCGCACCATTGACTGGAGTAAGTTCGCGGAGCAGCCGGGCGATCCCGATCCCACTCCCTTCAGCTTCCGCACCCGCACGATCCCCCAGCGCCAGGTCTCCTGCCACATCGCCTTCACCACGCCCGAGACGCTGCGCATCATCCGCGAAAACGTGCACCGCTCGCCCATGTACTCCGGCCAGATTCAGGCCATCGGCCCGCGCTATTGCCCCTCCATCGAAGACAAGGTCACCCGCTTCGCCGACCGGGCGTCTCACCAGATTTTCCTGGAACCAGAAGGGCTTAACGACGACTGTATCTATCCCAACGGCATTTCCACTTCCCTGCCGCAAGACGTGCAGCTGGCCCTGCTGGCCACCATTCCCGGGTTGGAAAAAGCGGTCATGCGCCGGCCCGGCTATGCCATCGAATATGACTATGTCGATCCCCGCGAATTGACCCCGGCGCTGGCGGTCAAGCGCGTGCCCGGGCTTTATCTGGCGGGCCAGATCAACGGCACCACTGGCTATGAAGAGGCGGCGGCACAGGGACTCATGGCCGGCCTAAATGCTGCCCGCGCCGCCGGCGGCCAGGCCCCGGTCATTCTCGACCGCGCCAGCGCCTATATCGGAGTGATGATTGACGATCTGGTGACCAAGGGCGTCAGCGAGCCCTATCGCATGTTCACATCGCGCGCCGAATATCGCCTAAGCCTGCGCGCCGACAATGCCGATCAGCGGCTGACGGCGTTGGGCGGGAAGGCGGGATGCGTCGGCTCTATCCGGAATACTGCTTTCGCTGAAAAGCTGCAGCGTCTGGATCGCGCGCACACCAGGACGGCTGAGCTCACGCTGACGCCGACCGAAGCGCAGCGGCATGGCATCAATGTCAGGCTCGATGGCGTGCGCCGCACGGCGCTTCAAACATTGGCCCTGCCGGACGTGGATTTCGAGCGGATTACCGTCATTTGGCCGGAGCTTTCCGCATTCCAACCCGACGTGATCGAGCAGCTTGAGATCGATGCGCTCTATGCCGGGTATTTGGGCCGTCAGGAGGCCGATATCATCGCATTCCGGCGCGACGAATCGCTGGCCCTGCCTGCCGATATCGATTTCACTTCCATTCCAGGGCTTTCGACCGAGGCCGCGCAAAAGCTGAAGAAGATAAGGCCCGCCACGCTGGGGCAGGCGGCGCGCATCGATGGTGTGACGCCTGCCGCTTTGACGCTTGTACTCGCCCATGTCCGCGCACGGGGCCGGGAACGCCGTGCCGCTTCCTGAGGCTTTTGGGCCGGAGGATTTTGCCCGCGCCGCGAATGTTTCACGTGAAACATTGGCCCGTTTTGAGGCTTTTGCCGCTCTGCTTAGTGATTGGAATTCCAGGCAAAACCTCATTTCACGAAGCTCGCTTGCGGACGTCTGGAAGCGGCATATTTGGGATTCTGCGCAGCTCGTCCCACTCATTCCAGCAAACGCCAAGAACCTTATCGATCTCGGTAGCGGGGCGGGCTTTCCGGCCCTCGTGATTGCAACCTTGCGCTCCGATCTACGGATCCTGCTCTACGAAGCGACAGCCAAGAAATGCCGGTTCCTCGCCGAAGGGGCCGCAGCACTCCACGTGACGGTGGATATCCGCAACGTGAGGATTGAAGAGGCAAAGCGGGAAGCTTTTGATGTCGTAACGGCACGCGCTTGCGCGCCTTTAGACAATCTTCTTGCCTATGCCAGCCGATTTCAGGGGCCGAAAACCGTGAATCTATTCCTGAAAGGCCAGAATGTTGAGGCGGAGCTGGCAGAAGCTGCTATATCTTGGAAGATGAAGGTCAAAACTCACCTTAGCCAAAGCGATCCGACAGGCCGTCTCCTCGAAATCCGGGCGCTGGCTCATGTCTAAGCCGCGCGTGCTCGTGGTCGCAAACCAAAAGGGCGGCGTCGGCAAGACGACGACGGCGATCAATCTCGGTACGGCGCTGGCGGCCATCGGCGAGCCGACTTTGCTCATCGATATCGACCCGCAGGGCAATGCCTCCACGGGCCTCGGCATCCCGCAGGCCGACCGCAAGGTGACGATCTATGAGGTGCTGACCGGCCAGGCGAAGCTCGCCGATGCGGTGACGCAAACGAAGATCCCGCGGCTGTCCGTCGTGCCTTCGACGGTCGATCTTTCGGGCGCGGAGCTTGAACTCATCGATCTCGACCGGCGCAATTTCCGGCTGAAGGACGCGCTCGCAGAATTCTCCGCACACGGACAATCAGCAGGCAGACAATCCGTACACGGATCATTCTCCTACATCCTCATAGATTGCCCGCCTTCGCTCACGCTGCTCACGGTCAACGCGATGGCGGCGGCCGATGCCGTCGTCGTGCCGTTGCAATGCGAGTTCTTCGCGCTTGAAGGCTTGAGCCAACTCATGCGCACGATCGAACGCGTACGCGGCAATCTCAATCCGTCGCTCGAGATACAGGGCATCGTGCTCACCATGTTCGACCGCAGAAACAAATTGTCCGATCAGGTCGCCGCCGATGTGCGTGCGCATATGGGCGACAAGGTTTACAAGACCGTGATCCCGCGCAATGTGCGCATCTCCGAAGCGCCGAGCCATGGTTTGCCCGCGCTTGTTTACGATCTGCGCTGTTCGGGCAGCCAGGCTTACATCAAGCTTGCGGGCGAACTCATTCAACGCGAACGGGCGGCGGCATGATGGCGGAAGGGCGAGGGCTCGGCCGCGGTCTTTCGGCGCTCATCGGCGACGATGTGCCTATTGCGCCCGCACGCGACAACAAACAAACGCGCACATTGCCTGTCGCGTTTTTGCGGCCCAATCGTTTTCAGCCGCGCAAAAATTTCGCCGACGAAGAACTCACCAATCTTGCAAATTCGATTCGCGAGAAAGGGATTCTGCAGCCCATTCTCGTGCGTCCTGTCGCGGGCGAAACAAATGCGTTTGAAATCGTCGCGGGCGAACGGCGCTGGCGTGCGGCGCAAGCCGCGCAATTGCACGACGTGCCCGTCGTCGTGCGCGAGATGGGCGATTCCGAAGCGCTCGAACTTGCGATCGTCGAGAATGTGCAGCGCGCCGATCTCAATGCGATCGAGGAGGCCGCTGCCTATCACGAATTGATGGATCGGTTTGCCTACACACAGGAACAGATCGCGCAGGAAGTGGGCAAGAGCCGTTCTCATGTCGCGAATACGCTGCGCCTGTTGCGCCTGCCGGAAGGCGTGAAAGTGATGTTGCGCGATGGCGCGTTAAGCGCGGGCCATGCGCGCACGCTCATCGGCCTGCCGGATGCGGAGGAGCGCGCGCAGCAGATCGTGAATGCCGCGCTTAATGTGCGCGAGGCCGAACATCGCTCGAAGAAAAAGAAAGTAAAGCTACGCCCGCCGGAAGATCCCAATACCGTGGCGCTCGAAGCGCAATTGACCGAAAAGCTTGGGCTAAAAGTGAAAGTGTTGCACAAGGGCAATGCGGGCGGCGAAGTGCGCGTGCTGTACAAGACGCTTGAACAGCTCGACGAGATTTGCAGAAGACTCAGCCGCGCTTGACTCTGGCGAGGGCATTTTTCGCATCGATGCGGCCGTCGTAAAGCGCGCGGCCGATCACGACGCCCGCGATATTGGGCTCGTTCGCGGCGATGAGCGCATCGATATCGCCGATACCCGCCACGCCGCCCGATGCAATGACGGGAATGTTCACGGCACGCGCGAGTGCCGCCGTCGCCTCGACATTGACGCCCACGGACATGCCGTCGCGCGCGATATCGGTGAAGATGATCGCGGCGACGCCCGCGTCTTCGAACCGGCGCGCAAGGTCGGCGGTCTCCAATTCCGTCGTTTCGGCCCAGCCTTCGACGGCCACCTTGTCATCGCGTGCGTCGATGCCGACGGCGATGCGGTTGGGATGCGCGCGCGCCGCGTCCTTCACGAGTTGCGGATCGCGTACGGCCACCGTGCCCAGGATCACGCGCGTGATGCCGGCCTCAAGCCAATGCTCGATACCGACGCGGTCTCTGATACCGCCGCCGAGCTGAACGGGAATGTCGAGTGCCGCGATGATGGATTCGATCGCATCGCTGTTGACCGAACGGCCCGCAAAAGCGCCGTTGAGATCGACGCAATGCAGCCATTTGAATCCTGCGCGCGCGAAGCTTTGAGCTTGCGCCACGGGATCGGGATTGAAGACGGTCGCTTCATCCATCGCGCCGCGTTTCAATCGCACGCAGACGCCGTCTTTAAGGTCGATGGCAGGGAAAAGGATCATGGCGACCACGTGAGAAAGTTCTTGAGCAGCGCTAAGCCCACGGCCTGACTCTTTTCCGGATGGAATTGCGTGCCCGCGAGGTTGTCGCGTCCGATGGCGGCATTGATCGTGCCGCTGTAATCGGTCGTGGCGAGCACATGACCCTTGTTCTTCGCGCGGAATTCAAACGAATGCACGAAATAGGCATGCGCGTTTGCGCCCGCATCGACGAGCAGCGGATGGGCGTGCGCGACCTTCAATTCGTTCCAACCCATATGCGGGATTTTGAGCGCGGGATCGTTGGGCGCGATGCGCACGACTTCGCCTTCGATCCAGCCAAGGCCCGGATGATCGCCGAATTCGCGGCCCACATCGGCCATCAATTGCATGCCGACACAGATGCCGAGAAACGGATGTCCGCGCGCAATGACCGCTTCGTTGAGCGCCGCGATCATGCCGTCAAGGCGGCTCAAGCCGCTCATGCAATCGGCGAACGCGCCCACACCCGGCAGTACGATGCGTTCGGCGCGCGCGACGTCTTCGGGATTCGCGGTGACGAGGATTTCATGCGGCAGGCCCGCCTCGCGCGCGGCGCGTGCAAGCGCCTTCTCTGCCGAGCGCAGATTGCCGGAGCCGTAATCGATGAGGGCGACGATAGAAGCCATGCGGGAGCGTTTAGCCCAAGCGTCGAGCGTTTTCCAATCGGCCTGGAACTACGCTGCCAGTAGGATTGCGCCACCTGCGACGAGCGCGACACCCAGCCAATTCAGCCCGCTAAGCTTCTCGCCCAGAAAAGTCACGCCGAATAACGCCACCAGCAGAACGCTCAGTTTGTCGATAGGCGCCACGCGGGCGGCTTCGCCCATTTTCAGTGCCCGGAAATAGCAAAGCCATGATGCGCCTGTCGCAAGACCCGATAGAATAAGAAACAGATAGGTGCGCGGGGTCACGCTGCGCAGCGGTTGCCATTGCCCTGTCAGAGAAACGATGAGGCCCAATGCGCACAGCACGATGATCGTGCGCAATAGCGTGGCAAAATCGGAATTGACATTCTCCACGCCGATCTTGGCGAAGATCGCTGTCAGAGCCGCAAACGTCGCCGACATAAGTGCCCAGAATTGCCAGGAAGAAAGAGCGGATTTCATCCGGGAAACGAGCCAGCCTTTATGTTCGCAGGCGAATGCTCAGGAGCACGCTCACCGCGATGTTGAGGAGCAGAGCCGAAAACGCAGCATAGCAGGGGATCGTCACGCCGAAAATATGCAGCGGATAAATCGCTTTCGTGAAGCCCAGCGCCGCCATCATCGCCGTGCCCGATGCGATACCCGCCGCCCAGCCCGTGAACAGCGCCCAGGGCTTCAGCCATTTCGTGTAAAGGCCGATGAGCACCGCGGGCAGCGTCTGGATGATCCAGACCCCGCCCAGCAATTGCAGATTGATCGCATATTTCATCGGCACGGCGACGATGAAGAACAGCGCGCCCACCTTCACGACCATGGACACGATCTTGGCCACCTGGCTTTCGCGGGCGGGCAGGCAATCGGGCGCGAAATATTCGCGGTAGATATTGCGTGTGAAGAGATTGGCCGTCGCGATGGACATGATGGCCGCGGGCACGAGTGCGCCGATGGCGATGGCCGCGAACGCAACGCCCACGAACCAGGGCGGAAACATTTTGAGGAACAGCGCAGGCACCGCATAGGAATTGCCGTAGGCCGCAAAGCCCGCGGCGTAATGCGGATCGTTCTTCACGCCCGCCGCAATCGCCATAAAGCCCAGAAGCGCGATGAGGCCGAGCACGAAGGAATAGGCGGGAAGGGCGGCCGCATTACGGCGGATCACATGCCTGCTCGAGGCACCGAACACGCCCGTGATCGCATGCGGATATAAGAATAGGGCGAGTGCGGAACCGAGCGCCTGCGTTGCATAGGCGCTTTCGGCGCTCCAGTTCGTGGGCGTCGCATGGGCGAGCAGAAGCTTGTCGGGTGCGACGCTCGCAAAGATCTTCGCATAGCCGCCAAGTTCGGCGGGAATGATGATGACGGCCGCAATGACCGTGACATAGATGAGAATATCCTTCACCACCGCGATCATCGCGGGCGCGCGCAGGCCGCTCGTGTAGGTGTAAGCCGCAAGTACGACGAATGCGATGAAAAGCGGCCACTCGCCCGTGACGCCGAGACCCGCCAGCACGACTTCGATGCCCAGCAATTGCAGCGCGATATAAGGCATCGTTGCGATGATGCCCGTGGCCGCAATGGCCAGTGCGAGCGTGGAATTGCCGAACTGGCCGCGCACGAAGTCCGCCGCTGTGATATAGCCGTTCTGCTGCGCCACATCCCAAAGCTTCGGATAGATCGCGAACAATATGGGATAAACCAATATCGTATAGGGCACGGCGAAGAAGCCGATCGCGCCTGCGCCGAACATAAGTGCGGGCACGGCGATGAAGGTGTAAGCCGTGTAGAGATCGCCGCCGAGCAGGAACCATGTCACGATGGTGCCGAAGCGCCGCCCGCCCAATCCCCATTCGGAAAGCTGCGTGAGATCGGCCTTGCGCCAGCGCGCGGCGACGAATCCCAACACCGTCACGAATCCGAACAGGACAAGGAAAACGATAAGGGCAACGCTCATGGCTTGCGCTCGCGCTCGCGCTCGTCATCGCGCGCGTCGCGTTCCTCGGCACGATAGACGGGCCATAGCAGCAGCGCGCCGAGCGGTATCCACAGCATCTGGAACCAATAGAAGAACGGAATGCCCGCCCATTCCGGCTCCGCGCGATTGTAGAACCCGACCCACAGCATCGCCGCGAACGGCACAAGCAGCAGGATATGCACGAGACGGAATTTCATACGCGCCCCCGAATGTTTATTAGTTTAAAACCGCGAAGCCGTCCTTCTCGAACACCGCACGTGCCTCAGCGCTTTCGATGTAATCGAGAAAACCGCGCGCTTCCGGTTTTGCATCTTTTGTGAGCGCCGTGGGATAAACGATCGGTGCATGCGTGGATTCCGGAAATGTGTCTACGATGCGTACTTTTGGTTCGGCCATCGCGTCGGTGCGATAGACAATGCCGAACGGCGCTTCGCCGCGCGCGACATAAGCAAGCGCCGCGCGCACATTTTCCGCAGGCGCCGTGCGATCGGCCACATCATTCCACACATCGAGTTTGGTGAGCGCCTCTTTCGCGTATTTGCCTGCGGGCACCGAACCCGGCTCGGCAATCGCGAGCCTGCTTTGGCCAAGGTCATGCGCGAGCGCGAAATGCGGCGCGATCTTCAGCGTCACTTTAAGATCGACGGGCGAAATGAGCACAAGCGTATTGCCGAGCAGATTCTTGCGCGTGTCTTTCGCGATGAGATTCTTGCCGTCGAGTTCGTCCATCCAGTCCATGTCGGCGGAGATGAACATATCCGCGCCGCCCGAGGCCTCGATCTGGCGCGCGAGTGCGGATGACGCCGCGAACGAGAACACGACATGCTGGCCGGTCTTGGCTTCGTAATTCTTGCCGATCTCCTTGAGCACGTCGCTCAGTGAGGCGGCGGCGAATACGGTGATGTCGGCAGCAAAAGCAGGTGAAGCCGCGAACAGCGCCGTCAACAATATGGCGGCGATAGTTTTGAAAATCGGCATGGAATCCCCCCGTTCAGTCGATGAACCGGGTATCACAACCCCTTCTATAAGTCAGCGTTTCATGCCGAACG
>DATHQA010000256.1:0-3070 GCA_035483375.1 Rhizomicrobium sp.
GGGCGAAATCGCCAAAGTATTGAAGCCCGCCGAGAAACCCTTCGTCATCGACCGCGAAAAGAAACCGTTCGTCGTGCTCGTCGCGGGCGTCAACGGTACGGGCAAGACGACGACGATTGGAAAATTATCTCGTCGTCTCGCGCTTGATGGACACAAGATATTGCTTGCGGCAGGCGACACGTTCCGCGCCGCCGCCATCGAGCAATTGAAAATCTGGGCCGAACGCACGGAAGCGGAGATCGTCGCGCGCAATCCCGGCGCGGATGCAGCGGGGCTTGCCTATGATTCAGTCATGCGTGCGAAAGAGGCAGGCGCCGATGTCGTTCTCATTGACACCGCGGGCCGCTTGCAAAACAAGGCCGGCCTCATGGCCGAGTTGGAAAAAATCACGCGCGTTCTCAAGAAGCTCGACGCAACCGCGCCGCATGCAGCCCTTCTCGTGCTCGATGCAACGACGGGACAGAACGCCATCGCACAAGTCGAAGCGTTCAAGGCCGCGATGCCGTTGACGGGCCTCGTGATGACCAAGCTCGACGGCACGGCGAAAGGCGGCATTCTTGTCGCATTGGCGGCGAAGTTCGGATTGCCCATTCATTTCATCGGCGTAGGCGAAGGCGTGGACGATCTGCAATTGTTCAACGCGGACAGTTTCGCAAAAGCGCTGACGGGGGCGTCATGAATTCCGTACGCGGATTAAAGACGAACCCATGGGTCAGGCTCGCACTCGATCTCGGCCCGCTGCTGCTTTTTTTCGGCTGTTTCAAATTCTTCGGCATTTATGTCGCAACCGCGTCCTTCATGGGCGCGACACTTGGCGCGCTCGCCGTCGGTTATGCGCTTGAACGGCGCCTGTCGCCGATGCCGGTGGTGACGGCCGCGCTCGTTCTCGTGTTCGGCGGGCTTACGCTCTATTTGAAGAACGATGTCTTCATCAAGATGAAGCCGACCGTGCTCTACACATTTTTCGGCGTGATGTTGCTCGGCGGCCTCGCCTTCGGACGCCTCTTCATTAAAAATATTTTTGCGCAGGCTTTCGAACTCAACGAAGAAGGCTGGCGCAAGCTCACGATACGCTGGGGAATATTTGCGCTGTTCCTTGCAGCTCTCAACGAGATCGTGTGGCGGAACTTCTCCACCACGATCTGGGTGGATTTCAAAGTGTGGGGAATCCTGCCGATGTTTTTCCTGTTCGCGCTCGCGCAGGCGCCGCTTATCGGCAAGCATCAATTGGAAGAAAATTCAAGCCCGCTTGAACCGAAACAAGAATTGTAATTCATTTCGCCGCGTGGCAGTTGTCGTGACGATATTCTTTCGTCTAAAGTTTCTGCACGAGCACGGTACCAAGACGCGTTGATTGCGTTTCCAGTCAAAATCAAAAATACGGAACGACGCCGAACATTCTTTTGCTCGATTGGGGTTAGGGGTCCACATGATCAAAAATTCACGCAAGCCGAATGGGAATTTCGAACTTGCGGAGGCACCGTCCTATTTGATCCGGCGCTGCCAGCAATTCTATGGGGAGCTTTACGCGCGCGAAGCCGGTGCACAGGAATTGACCAAACAGCAATTCACGGTGCTTGCCGCGCTTGAGCACAATGAGGGCGTGAGCCAGACCGCTCTTGTCGAGATGACGGGCATCGATCGCTCGACGCTCGCGGAGATGGTGCGGCGCATGCTTGAGAAAGGCCTTCTTTCGCGCGAACGCACGGAAGAAGATGCCCGCGCCAATGCGGTTGCCATTACGCAGAACGGGCGCAAAGCTCTGCGCAGCGCGCGCAATGCCGCGGATCGTGCGGAACGTGCGTTGCTCGATGCCTTGCCGCCTGCGGAGCGCACGCGCTTCATCAAGTCGCTCGCGACGATTGCATCGGCTGCAGCGACGGTGATGGACGGGCAGCAGACGGAAACCTCGCCGCGCCGCAGAGCCAAGCGCCGCTAACCTCTTTGTCATGGCCGGGCTTGGCCCGGCCATCCATCGTCCGCGTGTCTACGCGGGCAGAAGAATCCTGCATCACCTGGGTGGCCCGCACTCCGGCGGGCCATGACAAGTAAGTGTATGATTTCGCTTCTTGTCTAAACGCTGATGTCGAGCAGGCTGCCCATGCGTGCGGGCGCTGCCGGTTGTGCGCTTGCCGTTGAAGCCGATTGCGTTTCGCTCGCGTCCTTGCCGAACAATGGTTCGAATTTCTGTTCGGGCTGTTTCACTTCAGCGCGCGGGCGTGTAGCAAGCGCCTGTTGCGCGGCCAACAGATTGGTCGAGCTGATTTGCATGATCTGAACGTTTCACAAATCATTTACCAAACTTTAAAGACCTCAATCTTGGCGTGCCGCCTCCACTGCGGGAAATAACTCTCTGCGCAATTTATCTTCCGTCAGTGCGCCGACAATCCGTTCACGGATTATTCCGCGCCCGTCGATGACGAAGGTCTCCGGCACGCCGTAGACGCCCCATTCGATGCCCGCGCGACCATCCGTATCGAGGCCGATGCGCTGAAACGGATTGCCGACCTCGTCGAGAAACGCGCGCGCCTTTGCGCCCGTGTCGCGATAAACGAAGCCGTAAAGCGAAAAACCTTTCATGCGGCCAAGTGCTTGCAGCATCGGCGCTTCCGCACGGCAAGGCTCGCACCAGGACGCGAACACATTCATCACGGTGACATGGCCGCTCGCAAGATCCTTCGGCCCGAAGCTCGATGTCGCGGCATCGAGCGGCAGCAATACGATTGTGGGCGCGGGCTTGCCGATGAGTGCGGATGGCAGTTCGTCTGGCGCGCGCGGCTTGATGAGTGCGTCGAACAACAGATAGGCAAGCCCGAGAAACGCAAGCAGCGGCAACACATAGACAAGCCGTTTCATGGGCGGCGCGTTTCCAATGCCGCGAGACGCGCTTTCGCCTTCGCATAACTGCGCCATACGATAACGATGGCCACGACAATGCCCGCGACCGATACACCATAAGCGGGCCAGACGAACGCCGCATAGCCTCCCATGTCGAGGAATTCCTTCATGCCGCGCCCATTTGCAGCGCGCGCAAGCGGCGGTTCAGGATTTCCGTCCTGATACGGACGAT
>DATHQA010000257.1:0-6997 GCA_035483375.1 Rhizomicrobium sp.
TGGGCCGCGTCGTGCTCAGCGATCTGCACAATTTCGCAACGCCGATGATACGCTACGACATTGGCGATTATGCGGAAGTAGGCGGGCCGTGCCCGTGCGGCCGCGGCTTGCCCACGCTGAAGCGCGTTCTCGGCCGCGAACGCAATCTTATCCTGATGCCGGATGGAACGCGTCACTGGCCGCTTGTCGGGTTCGCGCGCTTCCGCGATGTCGCGCCCATCGTGCAATATCAATTCATCCAACAAAGCCGTGAAGAAATCGAAGTGCGGCTTGTGGCGGAAACGCCGCTGAGCGCCGAACAGGAAGCAAATTTAAAGAGTGTTATTCAAGAAGCGCTCGGTCATCCCTTCGCGTTGCGCTTCACATATTTCGAAGGACAGATTCCGCGCGCCGCGAACGGCAAGTTCGAAGAATTCGTCTGCGCCGCAAATTAGCGCGTCTCAATTCCGATAGACGCGAAAGGTCCGTAGAACGAACGGTCGATTTCATGGGTATGCGCTGAACCACCATCAAGTGCGTGGAAGAACAGATCGGCGCGATAGCCGATGCTCATTTTCGCGCCGAGATTGAACGGCTTCCAGCTCAGCGCGGCAAAGCCGCCGAAATTCTTTACAATGGCTGCCTTGTGGCGCGTGTGAACATAACCGCCGCCCGTGTAACTCGCATCAACGCTTGCTTTCTGTCGCCCGAACAGCATTGCGCCATCTGCGCCCGCGTCGATGAACAGGCAAAGGTCTTCGAGCAACGGTGCCGAACCATCCCATGCGATGCGCGGACCGAAGCCGTCAAAGCTGCTCGAAAGACGCCGCGTCCCCTGCGTCGTCTTGTATTCGGTGGCGGTTTTGAAGCCTATGTCGCTGTGGCTCGTAAAGCGCGCATAGCGTGCGCCAAGGCTGAATACCGAACGCGCTTGCCCATCCCATAGCCCGAGCCCGAAATCGCGCCCGATCGAGAAATCGGCAAACATGTGCGATTCATTATGCGAGACCGTGCCGCTATAGCTGCCGGTGGTTGGCGTATCCGCATCGGCATGAACCGCGTCCGATGTGTCGCCCGCGTGATGCGTCGGAAACGTCTCGTACACCGCTGCGCGTGACGTGCGGCTGCGGCCGTAACGAAATGCGCCGGAGAACACCCAGGCCGTGCCAGCCGGTTCGAACGCGGCTTGTGCGCCGTAATCCCAGCTCGTGCGTGGCGAGATTTCGAAATCGCCATCGGGCGCGGTGTAGTCGGTGGCCGCTTTGTCGGCGTAGTGCTCGGTCGCCCACAGAGCGGGATCGCCCTCCGGATGATCCCACATGCCGCTTAAAGACAGCGAGAACTGCCCTATATCGCCAAGGCCCGCCTGCGCGCGGTTCGGCAAAGACGCGCACAACGCCACGGCACAAGCCGTCGTCAGCAACCGCCATCTGAAATCTGCGCGGCTGCGCAATACGGCCCCGTTCATCCCGCCCCCAAGACCTCGCGATTAATCCGAAATGCCGATCTTGATGAACGGGCCGTAGAATGCGCGGTCGATCTTGTGCTCCGTATCGAAGCCGCCATCGAGCACGCCGAAATAATCGTCGGCGCGATAGCCCAGGCTGATTTTCGTGCCTTCGAACCCATGCCACGAAAGCGCGAGATAGCCGCCGATGCTTGGCACCGTGACCGATTTGTGCCGCTCAACCGGCGGATAGGCGGCACCCGTAGAGAATGTGGCTTGGAGCTGGGTCTTCTGTTTGCCGAACAGCAAAGACGCATCCGCGCCCCAATCGATCGAAAGCTGCGAATTGAAATCGCCACCCAGCGGCGCGGACGCATCCCATCCGATCATCGGACCGACGCCGTTGAACGAACGCGAGATACGCGCATGTTCGGAGAAACTCGTCGAACTCGCGGTGCCTGTGTAATAGCCGATATCGGTGCGCGCCTGGAATTGCGCGAAGCGCACGCCGAGGCTCAGGATCGAGCTTCCTTCTTGGCCGAACATGCCAAGACCCACATCCTGACCGACCGTGAAGTCGATCATCGCATGGCTTTCTTTGTGGCTGATGAAGCCGCTGTAGTAGACGTAATTGGGTGAATCCGCTGTTCCTGTTGCGGCAGCATGCACAGCCGCGTGGCGAACCGCACGGTGTTGCGCGTGCGCATGGGCGATATCGGCTGCGCCTTCGCCGCCTGCTCCCGTCGTGCCGAGGGTACCATAGCCTGCAAAATTCTTCGGATTGGTGCGGCCATAACGCAGGCCGAGCGAGAAGATCCAATTGCTGTCCGCAGGCTGGAACGAGAATTTGCCGAAGCCATCCCAACCGCCGCTCGGTCCGATGAAGATCGCGTTGCCGGGCGTCGTAGGATCGTTGAACACGGTTGTCGGGTTGGACGCGTAGTCCGTAAGCTGTCCGCCGATATCGGCCCAAATATGCGCGCCGTCCATCATGGATGTAGGATCATCGGCTGCTGCGCCTGAAATCGACGCCAACATGGCAATTGCCGAAGCCGTGCCCAGCCATTGCCATCTGCCGATATTGTGTTTGGTTGACGCGATTTCACGCATAGTGGAACTCCCCGAATTTGTGGCGAAGAATCTATCTGCCGGTCTCGAACAAGTAAATCGCGGAAAGATCGTTTCCGTTCACAGCTGCGGCATAATCGCAGCGGGATTGCGCCTCAAGTGGCAAGAACGCAACATATCGCGCCTTTCGGGATTTTAATCCGTTTGCAGACGAACCGGTTTTATTCGCGGCTCGAGCACCGCGCCGATGCCGTCATTCATGTGATCGGCATTCTGTTCGCGATCAATGCGAGCGTTTTTCTGTTGTGGCGCGTGACCGGGTGGGGACCGGCGGTCAGCGTCTCCATTTATTGCGCAGGACTGCTTGCGATGATCACCGCATCGGCTGCGTATAACCTCGCACCCTTCGGGAATGTGAAAGAAATTTTACGCCGTTTCGATCATGCGGCAATCTTCATCATGATCGCTGCGACCTATACGCCGTTTGCGGTGAACCGATTGGGTGCTCCGGAAGGAAATGTGATTCTTGCTCTAATCTGGCTCGGCGCCACAATCGGCGTTGTGATGAAGATGCTGTTTCCGCGCCGCTTCGAAATGGCCAGCGTCGGGCTCTATCTCGGCATGGGCTGGCTTATTGTCACGGTGCTGAAGCCGCTTGCGGCGTCCATGGCGGCTATCGATTTCTGGCTGCTTGTCGCGGGCGGTCTCGTCTATTCGGCAGGCGTTGCATTTTATCTCGTCGAAAGAATCCCGTATCACAAGGCGATCTGGCACGCATTTGTGCTGTGCGCGGCGATGTTGCACTTCGCGGCGATTGCGATGGAATTCGGTAAGATCGCTTAACGAGAAAGTTCCGCCTACGGCGAATTCATGTTCCGGCAATGCGGCTGTGCGCGCGATTCCTGTTAAATTGCGCGCCTTCGAAGGGAGTTCAGCATGCGTAATCTAGGGCCGATCTTTTGCGTTTCGGCAATGGGAATCTTGTTATCGGGCTGCGCGGTTGTCGATGCCGGCGCCGATGTCGTGGGCGCGGCTGCGACCGTCACAGGCGCCGCGGTCAGCACAACGGCGACGGTTGTCGGCGATGTGGCAGATGCCGCCACCGGTTCGAACGATAAGGATAAAGACAAGAAGGATTCGAATTAGAATCGCTTTATGTCGAGTTGATGCCTCCCGCCTCAGTGTCATGGCACGCCGGAGTGCGGGCCAACCAGTCGAAGTCTGCGCTTTCGTTAAAAAATAAAACGGAGAAAATCTTTCATCACAGCACTTGTGTCACCAGAGTGGTCCGCACTCCGGCGGGCCATGACAGATGAGTGTGTGATTCCATTCTTTCTTAAACCGCTCCCGTCAAAACGAATCCTTCCGTCGCCGCATCTCCGCGAACACATCTACATCGCTCGCCTGTTCCATGTTCAACGTGCGTCTGATCTCCGCGGAGTCAGGCCGCAGGAACGGGTTGGTTTGTTTTTCCAATTTCATCGTAGACGGGATCGTGGGTTTGTTCTCCGCGCGCAACGCTTCGACTTCGCGCATGCGTGTAACAAGCGCCCGATTGCCCGGCTCGAGCGTCATCGCGAAACGACCGTTGTTGAGCGTGTATTCATGGCCGCAATAGATTTGCACGTCGTCGGGAAGTGTCATGAGTTTCGAAAGGCTCGACCACATCGTTGCCGGATCGCCTTCGAACAGCCGTCCGCATCCCATCGCGAACAGCGTGTCGCCCGTGAACGCGAAACCGTCGAAGACGAATGCGATATGCCCGCGCGTATGCGCCGGGATTTCAAGAATACGAACATTGTGCGGCCCGAAACGCCAAGGCGCGTCCTCGCTCACGCCTTCGTCGATTGCGGGGATACGCGCGCGATCCTTGGCGGGCCCCACGACCGTCGCGCGGCAGTCCTCCTTGAGCGCAAGATTGCCGCCCGTGTGATCCCAATGATGATGCGTATTGAGGATATGGGTGAGCTTCACGCCCGCCTGCGCAGCCGCGCGCGCGACCGGCTCGGGTTCGGACGGATCGACGGCGGCGCAAAGCCCCGCCTTCCGGTCGATGATGAGATAGGCGTAATTGTCTCTCAGACAGGGCACGGGGACAACGGAAAGGTTCATGGAATGCTCCTTGGAGCCCGAGCCTAGCAATGGGCGGCTGCGTGTTGAACCTGTAATAATCGCGTCATGCAGTTGGACGCCGAAGACCTCGCTGAATTCTATGGCTCGCCGCTGGGGCAGGTGGCACGCCGCCTCATCATGCGCCGCGTCCGGCTCATTTGGCCGGATTTGCGGGATATGCGCGTGCTCGGCTTCGGCTTCGCCACGCCCTATCTGCGCCCCTTTATCGGCGAGGCGGAGCGGGTCGCCGCCCTGATGCCTGCGCAGCAGGGTGTCATCGCCTGGCCGGAAGAGGGGCGGGCGCTTGCATCGCTTGGCGAGGAGGGGGCTTTCCCTTTCCCCGATTCGATGTTCGACCGCATCCTCATGGTGCATGGGCTCGAGGGAACCGAGGCGACGCGTCCGCTCATGCGGCAGATCTGGCGTGTGATGGCGCCGGAGGGGCGGCTGCTCCTCATCGCGCCCAACCGCGCAAGCCTGTGGGCGCAGATCGAACGTTCGCCCTTTGCAAACGGCGGCCCGTTCCTGCGCGCGCAACTCGATGTGCTGCTGCGCAAGTCTCTGCTCAAGCCGGAACGCTGGGACAATGCGCTCTACATGCCGCCGCTCAAAAGCCGCCGTCTCATCGGTACAGGCGAAGGCTGGGAGAAATTCGGCCGCAGATTTTGGCCGGGTCTTGCGGGCGTGCATCTCGTCGAAGCGTCGAAATCGCTCGCTGCCGTCGTGCCTATCAAAGCCGTGAAGGCGCAATCGGGTCTCGCGCGCGCGTGAGCGTTAACATTTCAAATTTTTTAACGGCAATATTTTCGAGTTATAAATTGAATGCATAGGTGGTGTGCGCAAATGGCAAAGCTTCGCGCAACTCCAGTTTCTAACGCGAATTCGCATGTGACATTCTTGCGATCACGCCGACGTTATCGGCCTCGCGAGAATGTCACTTTTCAATCGCCAGTCCCGTTCCTAATTGGATGTGTGCCGGCAGCGTTGCCGGTTTTTCCATCGCCCAGGAGGGAGCCATGTCCGTAAAATTTTTTGCAGCCGCCATCGTTGCTGCGTCGAGTCTCGTTGCCGTAAGCGCCTATGCCGATGATGCCGCGCCGACCGTCGGCAATTGCATCAAAATGGAGAAGCAGGTGAAGGCCGCGCTCGAAACAAATCAGCAATCCGGCAATTACGACAGCGCCAAGCGCGAAATGCGCACGGGCAATGAGTATTGCGCCAATGGCATGTACAAGAACGGTCTCGACCATTACGCGTCGGCGCTGAAGTTGATCGGCGCTACTGCCGGTTAAAGCGCAATCCCGCGAAGTGTGCAGCGGTTCGCGTCAGATTGCGCGACGAGAGCTAAGCATCCTTGGAGCGCAGCAGAAAGATCGCGCCTTCGGCGAACAGATTGGGCCCCCATGCATGCGGATGCATGACGCGGGTGCGCCCATTCTCGCCGAGCGCGAGTGCGCGCTCCACGCTCGCGCCCATCTCTTCGGCGAGTGCGGTGAAATCCGCAATCGTGCACAGATGGATGTTGGGCGTTTCGTGCCAGGGATAATCGAGCGTATGCGTGCGCGGCATTCGGCCGTTCACAAGAAGCCCAAGACGTACGCGCCAATGGCCGAAATTGGGAAACGAAACGGCGGTGAGTTTCCCGATGCGCAACAGATGGCGGAGCACTTTGCTCGGGCTGCGCGTCGCCTGAATCGTCTGGCTTAGAATTACGACATCGAAAATCTGCGCCGGATAATCGCCGAGATCGGTGTCGGCATCTCCCTGCACGACGGGTAATCCGCGCGTCACGCAGGCATTCACATTCTGCTGCGAGAGTTCGAGCCCGCGGCCATCCACATTTTTCGTGGCCACAAGATGTTCGAGCAGCGCACCGTCGCCGCAACCGATATCAAGCACGCGTGCGCCTTGCGGAATCATCTCTGCGATAGCCGCAAGATCGGGGCGAAGGCCGTTGCTCATTTCACGCCGTGATGCGCCGCGATGGAATTGATGAAGCCGCGCACGGTTGCGAACATCTCCGGCTCGTCGAGTAGGAAGGCGTCATGGCCCTTGTCGGTTTCGATCTCGACGAAGCTCACATTCGCGGCCGCTGCGTTGAGCGCATGCGCGACAAGCTTGTTGCCCGCGGTCGGGAAAAGCCAATCGCTCGTGAACGAGATGATGCAGAAGCGCGTCTTCGAATTGCGGAACGCTTCGGCAAGCACGCCGCCATAATCCGCCGCGAGATCGAAATAATCCATCGCGCGCGTGATATAGAGATAGGAATTCGCATCGAAACGGTCCACGAAAGTCAGGCCCTGATGATGCAGATAGGATTCGATCTGGAAATCCGGCCCGAAGCCGAACGAAACCGCCTCACGGTTCTGTAGATTGCGCCCGAATTTCCGC
>DATHQA010000258.1:0-8020 GCA_035483375.1 Rhizomicrobium sp.
AGAGAATCTGCCAGGCGCGCGGGCGGCCCTGATTGATCGCGATGGAATAGGCCTCGACCGAGGCCGCCGCCGTCGCATCCACGGGCACATCCTTGACCGTATAGATGCTGTCGGCGGCAAAGGCGGGCACCGCGCCCAACAACGCAAAGGCGAGTGCGAACAGAATACGACGCATGAAGAGGGCCCAATCCGAAGCGGGCGGAATATAGAGAGGTGATGCCGCGCTTGAAAGTCGGCCTTGCCGCCCGCGCGCGTCCTGCTTAAACGGAGGCCATGCGCAACGGCCTGACCTATCGCGACGCGGGCGTGGACATCGACGCGGGCGAGGCCCTTGTCGAGCGCATCGCCCCGGCTGCCAAAGCCACGCGGCGGCCCGGTGCGGATGCGGCCCTTGGCGGCTTCGGCGGTTTGTTCGACCTGAAGGCCGCCGGTTTCATTGACCCCTTGCTCGTGGCGTCCACTGACGGCGTCGGCACCAAGCTCAAAATCGCCATCGAGACGGGACTGTTTACCGGCATTGGCCAGGACCTCGTCGCCATGTGCGTGAATGACGTTGTCGTGCAGGGCGCAGAGCCGCTGTTCTTCCTCGATTACTACGCGACCGGAAAGCTCGACGTGGATGCCGCCGCTGTCGTTATCGAAGGCATTGCGCACGCCTGCCGCGAATCCGGCTGCGCACTGATCGGCGGCGAGACGGCGGAAATGCCGGGACTCTACACGAAAGGCGATTTCGATCTCGCGGGCTTCACGGTCGGCGCGGTTGAGCGTGGGAGCATCCTGCCCAAGACCGCCGATATGCGCGAAGGCGATGTGCTCATCGGCGTCGCGTCCTCCGGCGTACATTCCAACGGCTATTCGCTTGTGCGCCGTGTCGTGAGCGACAGCGGTTTGGCGTTCGACGCCCCCGCCCCATTCGCGCAAGGTCAAACACTTGGCGAAGCGCTTCTCACGCCGACGCGGCTTTATGTGAAAAGTGCATTGGCTGCGATTGCGACAGGCGGTGTGAAAGGTCTCGCGCATATCACGGGCGGCGGCGTCACCGAGAATCTTCCGCGCGCTTTGCCCGACGGTCTCGATGCCGAAGTCGATCTTGCGTCGTGGACTCCATCGCCCGTGTTCGGATGGCTTTCGAAATCCGCAGGCATAGAGCCCGGCGAAATGCTGCGCACGTTTAATTGCGGCATCGGGCTGGTCGCGGTTGTCGATCAAGATCAAGCGAATGATGTCATCGCTGCGTTTTCACAACATGGCGAAACCGCCACGCGCATCGGCACGCTTGTCAAAGGCGATGGCGAAGCGAAAGTGCGCTACCACAGCGCGCTGAAACTCTGATGAAACGCCTTCGCACCGCCGTTCTCATTTCCGGCCGCGGCAGCAATCTTCAGGCGCTTATCCGCGCCTGCAGCGATCCGCAATTCCCGGCGGAGATCGCACTTGTGATTTCCAACATGGCTGGTGCCGGCGGTCTCGATCTCGCGCGCACCGCGAATATCGCGACCAGGACGATCTCGCACAAGGATTTCGCCTCGCGCGAAACCTTCGATGCCGCAATCGATGCGGCACTCACCGAAGCGCATATCGAATTCGTATGCCTCGCAGGCTTCATGCGCATTCTCTCGGATTGGTTCGCGCGGCGTTGGGAAGGCCGCATCGTCAACATCCATCCTTCGCTGCTGCCCGCATTCAAGGGCCTCAATGTGCATCAGCAGGCGCTCGATGCGGGCGTGCGCGTGGCGGGATGTACGGTGCATTATGTCGTGCCCGAGCTCGATTCCGGCCCGATCATCGCGCAGGCGACTGTGCCGGTTCTCTCCGGCGATACGGCGGATACGCTAGCCGCACGCATCCTCACCGAGGAACACAAGCTTTATCCACTCGCGCTCAAGATGATTGCGGAAGGCAAGGTGGAATTGCGCAACGGCGCTGCGGTGTTCGGTTAAAGTCCGGCCAGCCGCGCCGACACATCCCATAATTTGCGGGCGTCGTCGTCGTTCTGCGCTTCGGCAGTCGGCGTTGCGAGTTTGCACTTGTAATAATAGCTGCCGCTGATCCCCACATTGGGTTCGGAGGCGAGATAGACGATCGTCTTCGCGCCATCCTCGGGCGTGATCGCGCCCGCCCATTTCGCCGCGCGCACGCCGATCGAAACAATGCCGCCGCTTTCATCGCCGAAACGCGTGGCGACGAAGCCGGGATGCAGACACGTCACCGTGATGCCCGTGTCCTTGATGCGCCGCGCAAGCTCCCGCGTGAACAGGATGTTGCACAGCTTCGAGCGGCCATAGACGGGAAAGCCGCTATAGCTCTTCGCCGATTGCAGATCGTTGAAATCGAGCTTGGCGCCTTTATGCGCATCCGACGCGGTCGAAACGACACGTGCGCCCGGCGTTGCCCGCAACCGGTCCAGCAACAGATTCGTCATGACGAAATAGGACATGTGATTGAGCGCGAAGGTCTTCTCGAGCCCGTCTTCCGTCACCTGACGCGTATTGAACAATGCGCCCGCATTGTTGACGAGCACATCGATCTTCGGTTCGGCCGCCGCAATCTCATCGGCCACGCGCTTCATCTCGGACAGCCGCGACAGATCGCCGAAATGCACCGCGTGGCCCGTGCCCGCGAGCTTTGCCATCGTCGCATCGGCACGCGCCTGGTCGCGTGCCACCATCACGATGCGCGCACCCTTTTCCGCCAATCGCATCGCAGCCACTTCGCCGATGCCCGACGTAGCGCCCGTGACGATGACCGTTTTGCCTTCCACGGATCAGCCCACGATTTCGAGATCGCTGAAGAAGAATTTGATCTCGTTGGCCGCGGTCTCTGCCGCATCGGAACCATGCACGGAATTGGCCTCAATCGACTCCGCGAAATCCTTGCGGATCGTGCCGGGAGCGGCTTTCGCCGGATCGGTCGCGCCCATCACTTCGCGATTTTTCGCCACCGCATTCTCGCCTTCAAGTACCTGCACGACGACAGGGCCGGATGTCATGAAATCGACAAGGCTTTTGAAGAAGGGCCGCTCGCGATGCACGCCGTAAAACGTCTCGGCCTGCTCGCGCGAAAGCCGGATGCGGCGTTGCGCCACGATGCGAAGGCCTGCGCGCTCCAGCCGTGCGGCGATCTCGCCCGTGAGATTGCGCCGTGTGGCGTCCGGCTTGATGATCGAAAATGTGCGCTCGGCCATGACAACTCCTGATCCGTCGAAAACTGCGGCCTTATAGCCGCGCGGTTTGCGCCCGCGCAACCCGTGCTAAAAGCCGCCCATGCTGACGCTCGACAACATCACAATCCGCATCGCAGGCCGCGACATCCTTAATGGCGCAAGCGCGCAATTGCCCACGGGCCGCCGCATCGGATTGGTGGGCCGCAACGGCGCGGGCAAAACGACGCTGCTGAAGCTCATCCTCGGCCAGATCCATGCCGATGGCGGCGAGTTCTCGCTGCCCTCGAGTGCGCGCGTGGGCAGCGTGGCGCAGGAAGCGCCATCGAGCGATGTAAGCCTGCTCGACACGGTGCTCGCTGCCGATACCGAACGCACGGCGCTGCTCGCCGAAGCGGATCACGCGACCGATCCGCATCGCATCGGCGAGATTCATGCGCGCCTCGCGACCATCGATGCCTATTCGGCGGGCGCGCGGGCGGCTTCGATTCTTGCGGGCCTTGGTTTCTCGACGGAAGACCAGCTTCGTCCGTGTGCGGAGTTTTCCGGCGGCTGGCGCATGCGCGTAGCGCTGGCGTCGATCCTGTTTTCCGCGCCGGATCTGTTGCTGCTCGACGAGCCGACGAACTATCTCGATCTTGAAGGCGTGTTGTGGCTCGAGGATTATCTGAAGCGTTATCGCGGCACGGTACTCATTGTCAGCCATGACCGCGATCTCCTGAACACGACGGCGGAATTCATTCTTCATCTCGAACGCGGCAAGCTCACGCTTTATTCCGGCGGCTACGACAAATTCGCCGAAGCGCGCGCGCAGAAGAAAATGCTCGACGCGGCATTTGCCAAGAAACAGGACGCCGCGCGCAAACATATGCAAGCGTTTGTGGATCGCTTCCGTTATACCGCGTCGAAAGCGCGCCAGGCGCAAAGCCGCATCAAGATGCTCGAAAAGCTTGGGCCCGTGAATGTGGCGCTTGACGAGCACGTGACGCCCATTCGACTGCCGCAGGCGCAGGAGGCGAGCCCACCGCTCATCACGATGGACCGCGTGAGTGTCGGCTATGACGGCAAGCCCGTGCTCACGAACATCTCGCTGCGTTTCGATCCCGATGACCGTATTGCGCTTCTGGGCAAGAACGGCAATGGCAAATCGACGCTTGCGAAATTGCTTGCCTCGAAACTTCAGCTCATGTCGGGCGAGATCGTGCGCGCGAAGAAACTCATACCCGGCTATTTCGCGCAGCATCAGCTCGACGAGCTCGACGGTTCTGCAACGCCGCTCGTGACGCTTGCACGCATGCGGCCCAAAATGACCGAGCAGCAATTGCGCACGCAATTGGGCGGCTTCGGATTCTCCGCCGACAAAGTGAAGACCGATGTCGCGAAACTTTCGGGCGGCGAACGTGCGCGGCTCATGCTTGCGCTTGCGACGCTGGATAAACCGAATTTGCTCATCCTCGACGAACCGACCAATCATCTCGATATCGATGCGCGCAACGAACTCTTGACCGCGCTCAACGATTTCGACGGTGCCGTCGTGCTTGTGAGTCACGATCGCCGCCTTATCGAATCCACGGCGGATCGTTTGTTTCTCGTTGCCGACGGCACGGTCAGGCCATTCGATGGCGATCTCGACGATTACCGGAAATTCCTGCTTGCGAAGCCCGAGCGTGAAACAGCGAAACAAGAGACGGTTGCGCCCGTGCGGCGTGCAAAGCCCGATGAACGCAGGCTCAAACCTCTGCGCGAGAAGGCCGAAGCGGCAGAGCATCAGATCGCGGACATGAACAAGGAAATCGCCAAGCTCGATGCCGCGCTCGCCGATCCGCTATTGTTCTCGCGCGATCCGGCGAAAGGCGTCGCCGTCACGAAGAAACGCGCCGATGCCGCGCGCAAACTTGCCGATGCGGAAGCGCGCTGGATCAAAGCGACGGAAGAATACGAAGCGGCGCGCGCCGAAGCCCTAACCTAGCGCCCGCTTGGCGATGACGCCCCATTCCTTCTGCATTGTCTGATAGCGTTTCGGCGCGCCATCGAGGCGTTTGAGGATCTCCGCATAAACGGTTTTGGCGTCTTCGTTGCGGCCCATGCGCTGCAGCAATTGTGCATAACGCCCGCGCGCTTCTTCGCCGGAGAAATAGCGCACAAGTCTTTCATACTCCGCAAGCGCTTCGTCGTTCTTGCCTTGCATCTCAAGCGCACGCGCATAGATGAGATGCGCTTCATCGGAGACGAAATTGGGATCGGCGACCTGCAATTGGTCGAGTGCTGCTTGCGCACCCACGCCATCGCCGGAAAGAAATAATGCGCGCGCCAATCCCAGCAACAAGGCCGGATCGTCGCGGAACTGCCCCGTCGCCGCGTCGCGATAAAGCTCCACCGCATCGGCATAGTTGCCGCGTTTAACATATTCCTCGGCGAGCGTGCGCTTGGCATCGACGGAGCCCGTCATCTCGGCGCCGCGTTGCGCCTCGCGCAGCGAACGGTTCGGATCGGCCATCGCTTTTGCGCTGGCGTGGAATTTCTGCGCGCCGCGGCTCCGTGCCATTTCCGGCACGATCTCGACTGCGAAATACGCGATGCATCCCACAAGCGGCAGGAATATGATGACATAAATCCACGGAAACACGCGGCCGGTTTTCACGGCGTGGATCACGCACGCGATTTCAAGCGCAATGGGGCCAAGCAAATATAACCAGTACATCTAAGCCTGTTTCTCCCATTTGCCCGACGGGCTTTCTTTCCAATAGGTCACGTCATGGCCGGAGCCTTTCGCGCTTTTCCATGCCGTGCGCGCGCCGTCGAGCATGCCGGGATCGCGGCCATCGAACATGAGCACGATACGCGAAAGCGATTTTGCCTGCGCGCTGTCCCATGCGGGCGGCACCGCGCCGCCGACGAGGAACAGCACATTGGCATCATTCGCATTGCCTTCTTCCACCGTGATGAGCACAGGCTGGCGCTTTGCATCGCCATCGCCCGATTGCGCGTGCGGCAGGAATGTCTGGTCGTTGTACGTCCATAGCAGCGCATCGATCGCCTGCGCACGGTCGGCGGATTCCGTGCGGATCAACGCACGCCAGCCGCGTTCCAGCGTTTTCTCGATGAGGCCCGGCAGCACATCGTCAAGCCCGCGACGTTCGAGGTGATAGAAAAGAATCTCGCTCATCCGGGACCGTTAAATTCAAAATGCTCAAAAGCTTTGATGTCCGGAAAGTATTCCGTGCTGAAATATCGCGCGCCGCCGTCACATATATTGACAGGTTTTACATGCCAGCTTGACTCTTTCCACGGCGCTAAATTTGTTCCGTCAAAATCAATTACTTTTCCCGGAAACGCGTTTACGTAGATAATCTTCCGACCAGAAACTAGTAATCCCGCATATTGACGCTTAATTTCAAACTTCGGATCGTAAGATACGCCTTGCCTTTCCAAAGCTTCCGCTAAGGCATGCGGTAATTTTGCTTCCAGATCACTGATTTGTTTTTGGTTTGGCAACCATGTGCCGTCGATGTGATCGGGCGTCTCTCTACTACATTGATGGATCAAGCTCTGAGCATTTTCCTTAGAAAATATAGTTCCGTCGCGAGTATCCAAGGGCGGAAATACCCCTGCGTAAGCAGCAGTCGATATTGTAACTGTTAAACAAAGACTGACGATGCGCATGGCACTCACGTCTCGTAATAATCCGCCACCAATCGATTGAGGATGCGCACGCCCCAGCCCGTGCCCCATGAGGGGATGAGCGGCTTTTGTTCATTGTCCTGCCACGCAACGCCCGCGATATCGAGATGCGCCCAGGGCGTCTTGTCGACGAAGCGTTTGAGGAATTGCGCCGCGGTGATCGAGCCCGCGAACGGACCGCCGATATTTTTCATGTCGGCGATCTTGGATTTGATCATCTTGTCGTAAGCAGCCCCCATCGGGAAACGCCACACGGTTTCGCCTTCGGCCTTGCCCGCATCGGCAATGCGCTCGGCGAGCTTGTCGTCATTCGAAAACAGCCCCGCATATTCGGACGCGAGCGCGGCCTGCATTGCGCCGGTAAGCGTCGCGAGATCGATGACGAAGCGCGGCTTGAAACGCGTTTGCGTGTACCAAAGCGCATCGGCGAGAACGAGGCGGCCTTCCGCATCCGTGTTGAGGATTTCGATGGTCTGTCCGGACATGGATTTCACGACATCGTCGGGGCGTTGCGCGCCGCCATCGGGCATGTTCTCGACAAGACCGATCACGCCCACCGCATGCACACGTGCTTTGCGCGCCGCGAGCGCCTGGATTGCGCCCGTCACCGCAGCGGCGCCGCCCATATCGCCTTTCATACCCATCATGCCCGCGCCCGATTTGAGCGAGAGCCCGCCGGAATCGAAACACACGCCCTTGCCGACAAACGCGACGGGCGCTTTGGCCTTGTCCTTCTTACCGGCACCATTCCATTGCATGACGACAAGCTGGCTTTCGCGCACGCTGCCCTGACCCACGCCGAGCAACGCATTCATGCCGAGCTTTTCCATTTCCGCTTCGCCGAGCACTTCGACCTTGACGCCGAGTTTCGTGAGCGTCTTCGCGCGGTTGGCGAATTCTGCGGGGAACAGAATATTCGGCGGCTCATTGACAAGATCGCGTGCGAAGGACACCGCATTCGCGACGGGCTCCAATTGCGCCCATTCGCGCTTCGCGGCATCGGCATTGCGCGTGGCGATCATGATCTTCTTCAGCGTCGATTGATAATCGTCGAGATCCTTCGTGCGGTAATGCGCGAAGCGATAGGAGCGAAGCCGTGCGCCCATCGCGAGATGCGCCGCGAGCGCCGAAGGCTTCACCTTGGCATCTTTCGGCGCGTCGATCTGAAATGTCGCGTCC
>DATHQA010000259.1:0-5673 GCA_035483375.1 Rhizomicrobium sp.
TCGAAAGGCCCGGTAATGCCTTTCGTCCAATGGCCCGGCTGAAGCATGCAGCGCGATTCTACATTCAAACGTGCCGCATTCACGTGCGCCCATTTCAGGGCCTCTTCCGACGCATCGACGCCGGTGCCTTTCGCATTCGGATAAAGATGCAGAAGCGTCAGCAACAGACATCCGCTACCGACACCGAGATCGAGGATGTTGAGCGGCGCGTTGTGGTCCGGAAGATGTTCGAGTGCGGCTTCGATAAGCGTTTCGGTTTCGGGCCGCGGCACAAGCGCGCCGGGGCCGATCGCGAAGTTCAAACTCCAGAATTCTTTTTCACCGAGCACATAAGCGAGCGGCTCGCGCGCGCAACGGCGGCGAAGCAATTCTTCGAGATGCGCGCCTTGCGCATGCTCCATAAGCACGCGTGCTTCGAGGCGCGGATTTTCGATGCCTGCCTCCCTGAGCCGCGCGACGATTGCCGCGAAATCGCTCACGTATCCGCTTCCAGCTCGGCGAGGCGATTGGCCTGATCTTCGGCGACAAGCGCATCGACGATTTCGCTCAATTCGTCGCCGGAAATAATGCGGTCGAGTTTGTAGAGCGTCAGATTGATCCGGTGATCGGTAACGCGGCCTTGCGGGAAATTATAAGTACGGATGCGTTCGCTGCGATCGCCGGAACCGATAAGGCCTTTGCGTTCGGAGGCGCGCGCGCTGTCCACGCGCTCGCGTTCTATCTCGAATAATTTGGCTTTCAGCAGCTTCATCGCCTGAGCTTTGTTTTTGTGCTGCGATTTCTCGGTCTGCTGCGCCACCGCGATGCCTGTCGGCAGATGCGTGATGCGCACTGCACTTTCGGTCTTGTTGACATGCTGGCCGCCGGCGCCTTGCGCGCGGTAAACGTCAATGCGCAAATCCTTGTCGTCTATCTGCACATCCACATCTTCTGGTTCCGGCAATACGGCAACAGTCGCGGCCGAGGTGTGAATCCGCCCGCCCGCCTCAGTAACAGGGACACGCTGCACGCGATGGCCACCGCTTTCAAATTTGAGCTTCGCATAGGCGCCCTGCCCGACCACTTCGAGCACGGCATCGCGCACGCCGCCGAGATCGCTTTCGCTCAGCGACATCAATTCCGTGCGCCAGCCCTGCACTTGCGCGTAACGCTGATACATTTTGAGCAGATCGTCCGCGAACAACGCCGCCTCGTCGCCGCCCGTGCCGGCGCGGATTTCGACGATGGCGGAAGAGGAATCCGCCGCATCCTTCGGCAGCAATTTGACCTGCAGATCGCGTTCGAGGCCCGCGAATTTGCCCTTCAGTTCCGCACGCTCTTCTTCGGCGAGCGTGCGCATTTCGGAATCCGTCGCAGGATCAGCGATGAGTGCTTCTGCATCGGCCAACTCCTTCGCCGCTTGACGATAGGCGTTGACGGCTTCGATCACGGGCGCAAGTTCGGCATGCTCCTTGGACAATTTCACATAGGCCGAGCCGAGCGCGCCAGACGAAAGCTCGGCTTCCAGCCCGTGAAAACGGTCGATAAGGCGTTCGAGTTTGGATTCAGGGATCATGGTTCAGCGAATAGCGAATGGTGAGTGGTGAGTGGCGAATAGGGAAGAAAAGTTCGGGCGAATGCGCGGTAGCTCTATTCGCTACTCGCTATTCGCCACTCGCTACAGCGCGGGTTCGAGATTCTTGCCGCGGCTCTCTTCGATCTCCGCGGCTTTCTTTTCACAAAGCTCCACGACGTGATCGACGAGCTTGGTGTTTTCCAATTTGTAGGCAGGCGTGCCGTTCAGATAGATCATGCCCGCACCCTTGCCGGAGCCGCCGCCCGTGAAACCGAGATCGGTTTCGCGCGCCTCGCCCGGCCCGTTCACAACGCAGCCTATGATCGAAAGCGTCATGGGCGTGGAGATATGCTTCAGCTTCTCTTCGAGGATCTGCACCGTCTCGATGACATTGAACCCCTGCCGCGCGCAGGACGGGCATGAAATGATGTTCACGCCGCGATGGCGCAAATTCAGCGCCTTCAGTATGTCGAAGCCCGCGCGGATTTCCTCGACCGGATCGGCGGACAGCGAAACGCGGATCGTATCGCCGATGCCGCTCCATAGGAGCATTCCCATGCCGATGGAGGATTTCGCGGTGCCGCTCATGAGCCCGCCCGCTTCGGTAATGCCCAGATGCAGCGGATAATCGCACGCATCCGCGAGGCCCTGATACGCGGCCACGGCGAGGAACACGTCCGACGCCTTCACGCTGATCTTGAAATTGAAGAAGTCGTTGTCTTCAAGAATGCGCGCGTGATTGAGCGCGCTTTCGACCATCGCTTCCGGGCATGGCTCGCCGTAACGTTCGAGCAATTCCTTCTCCAGCGAACCGGCATTGACGCCGATGCGCATGGAAAGCCCATGATCCTTCGCCGCCGCCACGACTTCGCGCACGCGCGCAGGGCTTCCGATATTGCCGGGATTGATGCGCAAACACGCAGCGCCGTTATTGGCGGCTTCGATCGCGCGTTTGTAGTGGAAATGAATGTCCGCCACGATCGGCACATTCGCGGCCTTGACGATCGTGCGCAACGCCGCAGTGGATTCTTCGTCGGGGCACGACACGCGCACGATATCCGCGCCTGCTTCTTCCAGCGCGCGCACCTGCGCGATGGTTGCGCGTGCGTCCGACGTGATCGTGTTCGTCATGCTCTGCACGGAGATAGGTGCATCGCCGCCGACCTCGACCTTGCCGACGGTGATCTTGCGGCTCTTGCGCCGGTGAATGTCGCGATAGGCGCGCAGGCTCATGGATGTGCACTCGTGTTGTGGCGATCCATCACGGCCTGCGGATCGAGCGAAAGGTCTTGCGCCGATTGTCCGCTCACACCCGCCATGCCGACGGAACCGCCATCAAGCTGCACTTCCACCGCACCCGCATTCGGCGTCGTTAGTTTCATACCCGTGCGGTTCGGCACGCGATAAGTATCGCCGGGCTGAAGCGTGCGGTTGATGAAGATCATGCCGTTCGCGCCTGAGACTTCGACCGAAGTCGATTCATGTGCACGTAAGATAATGCGTGGATTGGAATTCTTCAGCCCATAAGTCTGACCCTGCGGCAATGGCGGCGCAGCTGCGGATACAAGCGGCGCCGCGGCAGGCGGCGCGGTTGCGGGAACCGCAGCCGGAACTGCGGTGGTCGATTGCATGGGCGCAGCCTGCTGAGACGCAGGGGGTTGCGATGCGGGCGGCGGAGGCGGCGCGTTCTCATCCATGAGATGAGGGGGAACTGGCGCCACAGGTTGCTGGGCGCTGCGTCCGGAACCGCTCACCACGAAATAGACGCCATAGACTACGAAGGCGAGCAGCAGGATGGCTATCGCAATCCAGCCATAGGGCATGCGCCGGTCAGCTTGCTCCTCATCGATGTAGGGCGTGAAGTGGGGTTCCTCGCCCCGGCCTATGTTCTCGGTCTTGAAGCGCTCCACAGCCGCCGCGGGGTCGAGGCCCAGATAATCCGCATAGGCCCGGATGAAGCCTGTCGCGTAAGTCCGCCCCGGCAAGTCATCGATACGATCTTCTTCAAGCGCTTCAATATGATGTTTGCGGATCTTCAGAATTTGGGAGACTTTGGCGAGATCTTCGCCGCGGGCAAGCCGGGCCGCGCGCAGATCCTGCCCAATAGTCGTCAAGGCCACGCCCGTATTGTCGTGGACTTCTTCCAGCTGGTTGCGGCGCCGGGCGAATACGCCGCCTTCGGCCGCTTTGGTTACTTTGGTCATGGGGTACAAATAGACGCTTCCGGCGCGGGCTGCCAGTCGGCTGGTTTTGTCTTACCGACCCTGCGGGTTATGCAATGTTCCGTTCATCTCCATGCGATTGGTCTCGCCCTGAGAATCCTTCTGAATCTGATCCCAATCGTGCTTGGTGTGGCAGACGCTCGGGCCTGGCAGCCGGGAACCTGTTTGCGGTTCGCCGCGATGACAGACGATCTGGTTTTGATCGTCGCTGCCGGATGACGTCGTGGAGGTGGCGGCAGGCGTCGCGTCGTCAGCCAGTGCGAGCACAGGCGTGCAGGTAAGCGCGGCAGCAAACAGCAATGCGACTTTCTTCACGGACGTCTCTCCAGCCATTATTCGTCAAGATTAGCTTTGCCACGTACCAAATCAATGTTCCGGTTATTTGAGGATCACACCGTGTTCCGCTGCGAAAGCCGACAGCCGCGTGCGCAGGCTGTGATCGGTGCGGCCGCAGAGCCGCTCGACGAATTGCTTCACTTCGCGCGTATCGATGGAGCGGATCATCTGCTTGATGGGGCCGATCTGGCCAGGCTGCATCGAAAGCGTGCGGAGGCCGAGGCCTATGAGAGCCATCGCATCGAGCGGCTTGCCTGCCATTTCTCCACATAAGGAGAGTTCTCCGCCACCGCCCGCTTCGGCGGCGCTTTTCACAATGAGCTGGATAAGTGTGAGCGCCGCCGGATTGAGCGTGTCGTAACGCCGCGCGACGCGCGGGTTCGTGCGGTCCACTGCAAACACGAATTGGAACAGATCGTTGGAACCGATGGAAACGAAATCGGCGCTGCGCATGATCTGCGGCAGCATGAACGCGAGCGCGGGCACTTCGAGCATCGCGCCGACAAGAACCTGCCGCGGCGCCGGTTGAACGAGCAAGCGCGCGCGTTCTGTCTCGCGATCGATCAGCGCGCGCGCCTGATTGAATTCTGCGACATCGCTGATAAGCGGTAGCAGCAATCGGAGAACGCGGCCCTGCGCCGCCGTCAGCAGCGCGCGCACCTGATAACGCAGCAACGCGGGCCTATCGAGCGCGATGCGGATGGCGCGCCAGCCAAGCGCGGGATTTTCCTCGCGCTCCCAGCGCGCATAGGGCAGCACCTTGTCGCCGCCGAGATCGAGCGTACGGAACACGACCTGTTTGTCGCCCGCCGCTTCGATCACCTCTCTGTAGAATTTGATCTGGTCGGCGAGACGCGGCATCGCCTCTCCGATCATGAATTGCAATTCGGTGCGGAACAGGCCCACGCCGTCGGCGCCGGATTCCTGCAAATGCGGCATGTCGAGCAACAGGCCTGCATTCATCAAAAGCTTGATCTGCACGCCGTCTTTCGTCACTGCGGGCAGATCGCGTATTTGTGCGAACTTGGCTTGCGCACGCGCATAAAGCACGCGTTTGTTTTCGGATGCGGCAACAACATCCGGCGGCGCGCGCAAATGCACTTCGCCGTTTTCGCCATCGACGACAATCGTATCGCCCGCGCGCGCGGCATCGGTAATGCCTTCCGCAGAACCGACAAGCGGCAGGCCCATCGAACGCGCGACAATCGCGACATGCGAAGTCGTCGCCGCATCTTCGAGCACAAGCGCACGCAAACGGTCGCGTCCATAATCGACCAACTCCGCAGGCCCCATCGAGCGCGCGACAAGCACGGAGTCCGGCGCGATTTCGGATGCGCGCGCGCCGCCATCGCCCGTGAGATGCCGCAGCAACCGGCGGCCAAGATCGTCGAGATCGTGCGCACGTTCGCGCAGGATCGGATCGTTGAGGCGCGTCACGCGCAAACGCGTTTCATCCTGCACGCGTTCGACCGCGGCTTCGGCTGTAAGGCCCGTCTTGATCGCGTCGCGCATGCGCTGACGCCAACCCTGGTCATACGCAAACAGGCGATAGGCCTCGAT
>DATHQA010000260.1:0-2275 GCA_035483375.1 Rhizomicrobium sp.
GATCTCGTCATTGTCGTAGCAATAGAGCACTTTCGTCGTCATCACATCGCGCACGCGCGTGGAACGCGGATCGAGTCCCAGCGCCACCGCACGGATCGTGATGTCGCGGTCGGTGATCATGCCGACAAGGCGGTCGTCTTCGCCCACGGGCAGGAACCCGACATCGGTTTCGTCCATGATCTGCGCCACATCCTGGATTGTGTCGTCCGGATCGGCGATGCGCACTTCCGGACTCATGACTTCGGAAATTTTCATAGGTCGCCTCCTTCCCCGCACGAAATTTGAACGTGCTGAGACGAAGGCCGTTCCGCGAGTGCCAACGATTAGATCGTGCGGCGGATGTCTTTATCCATTTTCTCGAAAGAATGCCCGGCCAGCGGTTCGAGTTCCCTAATCAGGCCCTGCATCTCCGCATCGGTTTGGATGACGAAATCGAAGCTTGTGTCGCGGGTCGTACGCAGCGTGTTCACGCGCTCCTCCGCTTCACTGCGGTAAAGTTCCGATAAATTGCCTGTCTTGATCGCCGCGAGCATGTCTGCGATTTCGCGGTTTGCATCGAAAATGCCTTCGAGCGGCATCGTGATGCGAACGACCATGCGATGGACGCGTGCGCGCAATGTGTGATGCCGCAAATCGAACAGCGTCTCGCGGTTGCGATTGTAAATGTCGATCTCAAGCCGCGCGGCATGCAGGAACCGCATCGTGATGGGGCCATAGGGATCGCCGCGTCCGCGCGCATCATGTGCGAAGGCGAGGATCAGGCTCAGCGTCGAAAGCAGTTCTCCGAAGAACAAGGCTGCGTTGCGCTCACGGCGACGGTGTTCAAGGAAATTCTCGAACTGCGTGGCGACGAAGCCGCCGACCGTTGCGAGAATCGCGCCGATAAAGACCGCCCATAGCGTGCTCAGATTCGACAGGAAATCGTAGTTTTCGGGGCGCATCTGCGAATCCGGCAAGTTCCGCCGACAGCTTTCCAAGCGCCGGGCCTTCGTGGCAAGTTCCGGCCACGGGCCCAGCCGGGCTGCCGACAGGGAGACATTCATGCAAAAGCATTTTCTTTATTTCGGGGCGGCCGCGCTTGCCGCGGTGGTTCTGGTTCCGGGTCTGGCGCTCGCCGGCCACGGCAAGGCCGGTTTGTGGCAGGTCACGGTGACGATGGGCGGCATGACGATGCCGCAAATGCCTGACATGTCCCAATTGCCGCCCGAAGCGCAGGCCCGCATGAAGGCGATGCAGATGCAGATGAGCGGCCACAGCATGAGCGTCCAGCACTGCATGACGCCGCAGGAAGTTTCGATGGATAAACCGGACATGTCGCACATGATGCACAACAAGGATTGTTCGATGGCGAATGTCGTCACAAGCGGGCACACATTCAACGCCGACATGGTTTGCACGAGTGGCGATTTCCAGGGCAAGGGTCATGTGCAGATGACCTTCGATTCCGATGAGCATTATTCCGGTTCATCGTCGATGACCGGCACCGCGCATGGCCAGCCCATCGACATGAAAGAATCGTTCGACGGCAAATGGATTGCGGCCGATTGCGGAAGCGTGACGCACTGACCACTTTGGATAACGACAGCCCCGCTGCGCTCGCGGATTTTCTTCGCGATGCGAAGCGGGGCGTTGTGTTTACGGGCGCCGGCATCTCCACCGAATCCGGCATTCCGGATTTCCGTTCGCCCGGCGGATTGTGGACGCAGAATACACCGATCGAATTCCGCGATTTCGTGAACTCGTCCGAAATGCGCGCGGAGGCGTGGCGCAGGCGTTTCGCAATGGACGATCATTTCGGACAAGCCAAACCGAACGAGGGTCACAAAGCCGTCGCCGAACTTATCGCGCGCGGAATGATGGCTACCGTCATCACGCAGAACATCGACAATCTGCATCAGGATTCCGGCGTGCCGGCGGATAAGGTGATCGAGTTGCACGGCAACACGCTTTATGCGCGCTGCCTCGATTGCGGCACGCGGGCTGAACTCGATTTCATCCGGCCGTTCTTCGAGGCGCATGGTGAGGCGCCCGATTGTCCGGAATGCGGCGGTCTTTTGAAGACGGCCACGATCTCTTTCGGCCAGACCATGCCGGAGGGGCCGATGCGCGCGGCGGAGGAGGCGACGCTCGCCTGCGACGCGTTTCTCGTGCTCGGCTCCTCGCTCGTCGTCTATCCGGCGGCAGGGTTTGTGACGCTTGCCGGGCGCGGCGGCGCGCGCCTCGCCATCGTTAACCGCGATCCGACGGAGCTGGACGGCCTCGCCGACCTTGTTTT
>DATHQA010000261.1:0-2180 GCA_035483375.1 Rhizomicrobium sp.
AAGGATCGGCAGCATCATCGCGACATGCAGTGCATCGAGAGGCCAGCGATGCCAGACCGGCATCACGAACGCACACACAAATACAAGCAGCGGCAAATGCGTGAGATACAGTGTGTAAGACATCTTCGAAACGAAATGCGAGACACGCGCATAAAGATTGTTCGTCGCTTCGCGCTTGGCATGAAGCATCGCATAGCACAGTGCTGAGAAGGCGAGCGCCACGAGAAAATCCGCGCGGATCGGATCGATATCCGATTTCAAGACCATCCCGCAGACGTCGAGGAACAGGAGAACGCCAGCCAAAATCACGATGGTGACGGCTTGCTTGTGGATCTTGCGCGGCAGCAATTCGAGCAGTGCGCCCATGAACCAGATGCCGAAATAAAGCGCGATCTTCCAGCCCGTGAAAACCATGATCGCGGCGAACAGCAGCGCATAGATCACGCGCCGCGCATTGTTCTCGCGACTTACAAGCGCCATCACGAGCAGCGGAAACAGTGCGTAGTACCAGAATTCGTAAGTGAGGCTCCACAGCGCGTCATTCGTGCCCAGTGTCGGCACAAGGATGCCTTGCAGGAATGTCGCGTTTCCGAACAACGCGGCCATGCTGAGATGGCTTGCGAGGTTGGACGCCACTTCACCTTGGCCCGCGGGGCCGCTATAGATGCTTGCAGCGGCGAACAATTGCGTCCCGAAACTGTCCAGCACGACACCAAGCAACAGCGCAGGGATAAGCGCCACCCAAAGCCGCGTCAGGCGCTGCAACGTGTAACTGCCCCACGACCATTCGTCATTTGTCATATTGCGCAGCACGCCGCCGCCGACGAGGTAGCCGCTCAAGACAAAGAATACGATGACGGCGAGATGTCCTACGGTGGTATGCGGCGCGGACGTCGCGGCCTGTCCCAGGCCCGCTGCAACACGCGGCGATCCGATGAAAAGATCGCGCGCGTGTCCGGCAAACACAGTTAGCGCCGCCAACGCGCGCACTGCATCAAGATGAACCGAGGATTGGGGCAGGGGCTTTGCCATGGCCTGCCGGAAGCAAGCCATGGGCCAGCGAGATATTAATTGGTTAGCACCTGAACCTCATTGTCATGGCCCGGCGGAGTGCGGGCCACCCAGGTGAAACGAGTCACATGCTCGCGTGGACACGCGAGCAATGGATGGCCCGAATGAATCGGGCCATGACAATTTCGCTTAATGCTCGGCTTCGAGCGGCTTCACCGCTTGCGGCATCATCGACGCAACGCGTTCTTCGATCTTCGCTGCCACATCGGCCGGCACGGGCGAAGATTTGCGGCGGAAGTCCGGCGTCTTCGTCGTGCCTGCATCGTCGGCGAGCGGATTGTCCGAATGGCGGCAATTGCCTTCGAAGAAGGCGCCCGCTTCGACCGCGAAGGCCTCATGCAGGATATTGCCTTCGACATGGCATGTCGCGCACAGCTGAATCTTGCGCGCGCGAATGCTGCCCTGTACGCGGCCGCGTATCGTCACCTCTTCAGCGACGATCTCGCCTTGCACGAAGGCTTTCTCGCCAATCACGAGGCTGCCGCAGCGCACATCGCCGTCGACCTGACCTTCGATCTGCACGTCGCCGGCGGACGAGAGCGTGCCCGTCACATTGAGGTCGGCACTGATGATCGAGGGAACGCCGCCGCGCGTTTGCGTACGGCGAGGTTGTTGCGCGACGGGTGCTGCCGAAGGCGGCGGCGGTGTCACGACGGGTACTTCAATGTCTTTGCTAGTCTTGTTGGAGAACATGTCCAGCCTCCAGGAATCGCGCGGGGTCTCTCAGAGTATTATCCAGCCAAACTTCATAATGTACATGAGGGCCTGTCGAACGACCTGTGGATCCTAAGCGTCCGACCTGCGTGCCGCGATTGACATGCGCGCCGACTCCCACAAGCACCGCGGACAAATGCGCGTAGCGCGTGTGAATACCCATGCCGTGATCGACTTCGACCATATTGCCGTAAGGCCCTTTGGGCCCAGCCCAGACAACGGTGCCCGGCGCGGTTGACCGCACGGTCGCGCCGTATGGTCCGCCGAAATCGATTCCCGGATGGAACGCGGCGCGCCCCGTGAAGGGATCGACACGCGGGCCGAAATCGCTCGTCTCCTCGACGCCCGGGCCATAGATGGGCTGCGTCAGCGGTACATGGCGCATCACGACAGCA
>DATHQA010000262.1:0-2092 GCA_035483375.1 Rhizomicrobium sp.
ACCGGGCAACGGCGGCACGAGCCCGCGTTGCGGCAACACGCCCAATGTCGGCTTCAGCGAAACAACGCCGCAGAAATTCGCGGGATGCCGAAGCGAGCCGCCGATATCCGAACCGATCTCGAGCGGCGTGATGCCCGCGGCCAGCGCCGTCGCCGCACCGCCCGACGATCCACCCGGCACGCGCGAAACATCGTATGGATTATTCGTCGTGCCATAGATTTCGTTGTAGCTCTGGATGTCGCCCAGCATGAACGACACATTGCTTTTGCCCCAGATGACAGCACCCGCTTTGCGCGCGCGGGCCACCATCGTTGCGTCCGCGCAATCTTTGGGCCGGTTCGCAAGCGCAGGATTGCCCGATGTCGCGGGCATGTTCTCGACATCGAAACCGTCCTTGATCGTCATGGGCAGGCCCGCAAGCGGCCCCAATGTTTCGCCGCGTGCGCGTGCGTCATCGGTTGCAGCGGCGTCTTTCATCGCGCGCACAATATCGGCTTCGATGATTGCGTTGAGCTTTCCATGCAGCGCGTCGCTGCGCGCGAGATGCGAATCCAGAAGCTCGCGGGCCGAAACGCGCTTCGCTGCCAGATCGGCCAGCATTTCGCGCGCGGTCGCATAGGTTGAAGTCATCGACATCCTCGTTTTCCCAAGCATGGCACAGGGCGCGCGCGAAATAAATTCGCTTGACGGGTGGCGCGCGCCCCTGCTTGCTGGCGCAAAACGGAGGCGGATTTGATCGCGGCGGTGATTTTCGATTTCGGCGGCGTGTTCACGTCTTCGCCCTTCGAGGCGTTTGCGCGGTATGAGCGCGAGCGCGGTCTGCCCGAAGATATCATCCGCAAGATCAACGGCGCCAATCCGCATGGCAATGCCTGGGCGCTGTTCGAGCGCGCGGAAATCGACATCGATGCGTTCGACAAGGCGTTTGCGGCAGAAGCAGCCGCGCATGGCCATGTCATTCCCGGCCGCGATTTGCTGCCATTGCTCGCGGGCGATTTCCGGCCGGAGATGATCGAGGCGCTGCGCCGCATCAAGACGAAATTCAAAACGGGCTGCATCACGAACAACATGCCCGCGAATGCGATTGGCGCGACGGTTGCAGGTCGCGCGCTTTACGCCCGCGAGATCATGGAATTATTCGACCACGTTATCGAATCGGCGAAGATCGGTTTGCGCAAACCCGATCCGCGCATTTATGAAATGATGTGCGAGGCGCTTGGCGTTGCGCCGGACGCATGCGTCTATCTCGACGATCTCGGCATGAATCTAAAGCCCGCGCGCGCGATGGGCATGCACACGATCAAGGTTGAAAGCGGGCCGCAAGCGATCAAGGCGCTTGAAGCTGTTACCGGGATGAATTTGATCTAAGCAAAATCCCGCGAAAGTTCTTCGCGCACATTCGGCGGAATGATCGCGATATGTCCGTAAGCCGGATGATTGACCGCGATCGCGGCGCGGCTTTCGCCGCTTTTGAATTTCGCGATTTGCGAAGGCGTCAGCACGAAACGTACCCAATGCACGGATGAGGTTTTTCCGTCCGGCGTCGTGCGGTCTTCGTATTCGGTGGGCGTGGCTTTGATCGTTTCGCCGTCGAGTTGGAGCGAAATGCTTTCCTCGATGCCAGCGAGTTTATAAAGCATCGTTTCGCGGCGGCGCGGATCTTCGATCTCGAGCATAAGCGTCGCGATGAGTTCGTGGCCTTGCGGGATCAGCGGATTGTAAGTCGTAAGTTCGCCTTCGATCTGGTCGGGGCCGCCTTTTTCGATGCGCAGCATTTCCTGAACCTGCAACCACATCGATTCGTAATTCTCGAAATAGAAGGTTGCGAAGGGGCCGACTTCGACGCGGCGGTTCTTTTTGCGCGCGATGGAAGCCGCACGCAGTTCGTTGCGGCGCGCGGCATAGTCAGCGTTAGAGAGAATATCGGCTTGCGTGATGCGGCGTTCGGCTTCGCTCATGACAGATGCTCCATCAGTCCGAACGCGCGCGCGATGATTTCGATGGGATGCTCCGGCGTTTTTGCAATCGATTTTCCATCTTTCGCGGCGAGCGCATCGGCATTGGCAACGATATGCTGAGCCGCCAGCGGACA
>DATHQA010000263.1:0-9732 GCA_035483375.1 Rhizomicrobium sp.
ACATAAACCAGCGTATTGGCCGTTCCCAGATCGATGGCCATATCGCTCGACAGAATGCCGAGAACGCTACCCAACATATCAACCCGCCATTCTTTACAAGGCGCCGATCACCGCGCGGCTGTGAGCGCTTCAGGCGCCTGCTTGCCCCGTTTCACTAGCAGCTTGTTGAGCGCGTTGACATAGGCAAAAGCAGCGGCCGCCAATGTGTCCGTATCCGCGCCTTTTCCCGTTACGGTACGGCCATTTTCTTCCAACCGCACGCTGACAGTCGCCTGCGCATCAGTGCCTTCGGTCACGGCATGCACCTGAAAAAGTTGAAGCGAAGCTGTGTGCGGATAGAGTTCGCGGATCGCATTGAAGATCGCATCGACGGGGCCATCGCCCGTCGTTGTCGTGCTGCGTTCTTCGCCCGAAACCGAGAGCGTGAGCTCGGCGGATGGCGCCACGCCCATGCCCGACACGACGCGCAACGCTTTCACGAGAATGGAATCGTGGCTGCGCACCATCTCGTCATCGACAATCGCTGTGATGTCCTCGTCGAACACATGCTTCTTCTTGTCGGCGAGATCCTTAAAGCGGCGGAACGCATCGGCAAACGCGCTGTCGCTCAGATCGTAGCCGAGATCCTGCAGCTTATCGCGGAACGCATGACGCCCCGACAGCTTGCCGAGGACCAGCGAGGTTTCCTTCACGCCGACCTGTTCGGGCCGCATGATCTCATAGGTCTCGACATGCTTGAGCATGCCGTCCTGATGAATGCCGGATTCGTGGCTGAACGCATTCTTGCCGACAATCGCCTTGTTGTATTGCACGGGGAAACCCGTGACGTTCGATACGAGCTTCGACGCGCGCGCGAGCATCGTCGTGTCGATGCCCGTCGTGAACGGCATCTTGTCGCTGCGCACCTTCAGCGCCATGACAATCTCTTCAAGCGCCGCATTGCCTGCGCGCTCGCCGATGCCGTTGATCGTGCATTCGACCTGACGCGCGCCGCCCAGAACACCGGCGAGCGAATTGGCGACGGCCAGTCCCAGATCGTTGTGGCAATGCGTGGAGAAGATCACCCGATCCGCATTCGGCACGCGTTCGCGCAGCATGCGCAGAAGATCGACATATTCCTGCGGCGTCGTGTAACCGACCGTATCGGGGATATTGATCGTCGTGGCGCCGGAACGGATCGCCAGTTCCACGCAGCGGCACAGGAAATCCGGCTCCGTGCGCGTGGCGTCTTCCGCGCTCCATTGCACATCGTCCGTGAAGCCGCGCGCGCGCGTGACCGACGCGCCAACCGCATCGAGCACCGCATTCGGCCCCATCTGCAGCTTGTGCTTCATATGCACGGGGCTTGTGGAAATGAAGGTGTGGATGCGCGCGCGTCTGGCAGGTTTGAGCGCGAGCCCCGCGCGGTCGATATCCTTGAAATCCGCGCGTGCGAGGCCGCAGATCGCCGCATTCTTCGTGCGCGTGGCGATCTCGTTGACCGCTTCGAAATCGCCCGTCGAGGACACCGGAAATCCCGCTTCGATGATGTCCACACCCATCGTGTCGAGCAATTCGGCGACCTCGATCTTCTCGTCGAGCGTCATGGCGGCGCCCGGCGATTGCTCGCCGTCGCGCAGTGTCGTGTCGAAAATCCTGACCCGTTCAGATTTATCCGTATTCATTGGTGCATTCCTTTGATGCGCCGCGCCGCGCGGCTTCGATTTCTCCTCTGTTTTGCGATCCCCTAAACGCAGCCCGCCAGAAGCGGTCGCCGACGCCTAGGGGCGGCTAAGGAGAAGGCGAAGCGAGGAAGCCAGGGACTGATGGCGGGCGCGCGCGGACAGGCAAGCGGCTCTGCCGCCCCTCATCCCTTCGCATGTGCCGCCCAACGCCATTGCCGGTCCCAATTACAGTTACCGAAACTTAAAAAATCGCCGTTAAAGCTGCGTAAACGAACGCGGGCCTTCGCCACGGCGCAATGGTTTTACGCCGAAGCCGGGACCGCGCGCAATGGTCGAATACGCCCAGATTTCCCGCGACAATCGGGCGTTGCGAGCCGCAAAAGAATCAGCTTTCCCGTATCGCGCGAACGTGATTGTGTGCGCCCGGTCCGCGGCCGCTTTCGGGGCTCCGGCCCGCCAGCCAAAACCCAATTGCTCGAGGCCGGAATGAGAATCCTGCCGCCCATCTCGGTCGAGACCACACGGCTATTGCCTAGCCGCTGGGATGTGCTGGCGGCTGCGCTCGTGTTCGGTTTCATCGTTCTGTTCGCGGAATCGAGCCGGCACCTTGTCGAGCCGCTTGCGAGCCTCACCGCCAAGCACATCTCCCTCGATCCCTCGCATCTGCCGGAATATGCCGCGCGCACGGCGCTGCGCATGCTGCTCGCGCTCGCGGCCTCGCTCGTATTCACATTCACCTATGCGACATGGGCCGCGAAAAGCCCGCGCGCGGGCACGCTGCTCGTGCCGTTGCTCGACATTCTGCAATCCGTGCCGATTCTCGGATTCATTTCCGTGACGGTCGTGTTCTTTCTTTCGCTCGCGCCGGGAAAGATTTTCGGCGCGGAACTGGCCGCTGTGTTCGCGATCTTCACGAGCCAGGCCTGGAACATGGCGTTCAGCTTCTATCAGTCGCTGCGCACAGTGCCGACCGAACTCACCGAAGCGGGCCGTGTGTTCAGGCTTAACGCCTGGGCGCGGTTCTGGCGCATCGAAGTGCCGTTCGGTATGCCCTCGCTCATCTGGAACATGATGATGTCGATGTCGGGCGGATGGTTCTTCGTCGTCGCCGCCGAAGCGATCAGTGTGGGCCACACGACTGTCGTGCTGCCCGGGATCGGCTCCTATATCGCCACCGCCATCGCGCAGCAGGATCTGCACGCGATCGTATGGGCCATCGGCGCGATGCTCATCGTGATCCTCATCTACGACCAACTTCTGTTCCGCCCGCTTGTCGCCTGGGCCGATCGTTTCCGCATCGACCAGGAAACCGGTGACGAACCGCCGACGTCGTGGGCGCTCACGATGGTGCGCCGCTCGAGCTTCATCGATGTTCTCGTTTCGCCTTTCGACAAGGCGATGCATTGGTCTTACAAGCTTTCACCGCCGCAGCAGCGCTTTGTCGCGCGCAACCCGGGTGCGGAACGCGCCGCAACGTTCGCGTGGTACGCATTGATCGTGCTGTTCGCAGGTTATGCGGCGTGGCGCATCTGGCAATTCGCGTCCGAGCATTTCATTTGGATTGAAGTCGCGCGCGCATTGGGCCTTGGCTTCCTCACGATGCTGCGCGTCGTCATCCTCATCGCCATTGCGAGCGCGATCTGGACGCCTATCGGGATCTATGTCGGCTTGCGGCCGAAGCTGACGGCCATTGTGCAGCCCGTTGCGCAATTCCTTGCCGCATTCCCGGCCAATTTACTGTTCCCTGTCGCGGTTTCAGTCATCGTGGCATTCAATTTGAATCCTGACATATTCCTTTCACCGCTCATGGTGCTCGGTACGCAATGGTACATCCTGTTCAATGTCGTGGCGGGCGCTTCCGCTATGCCGCGCGAATTGCGCGATGTAAGCACGAGCTTTCATCTCAAAGGCTGGCTGTGGTGGCGGAAAGTGGCCCTGCCCTGCGTTTTTCCTTATTACGTGACGGGCGCGATCACAGCCTCCGGCGGATCGTGGAACGCCAGCATCGTGACGGAACTTGTGAATTGGGGCCATCAAACGCTACGCGCGCACGGCATCGGTACATACATCGCGGAAGCGACGACGGCGGGCGATTTCCAGCGCATCGTTCTCGGCGTCGGCGTCATGTGTTTCTATGTCGTGATTGTGAACAGGGTGCTTTGGCGGCCGCTTTACCGTTATGCCGAACGCAAATATCGGCTCACGTGAGGATCGATCATGGAAGAGAACACGCTGCTCGATATCCACGAAGTCCGCCGTTCGTTTCCGAGGCCCGGCGGCGGCGAATTGCTCGTACTCGATGGCGTGGAACTGACGCTGCGCGAAAACGAGATCGTGGGATTGCTGGGCCGTTCGGGTTCCGGAAAATCGTCGCTGCTGCGATTGATCTCCGGTCTCGCCGAACCGCAGGGCGGCACGATCACCTATCTCGGCAGACCGATTGACGGACCGCCATCCGGCATTGCGATGGTGTTTCAGGGCTTCGCGCTGTTTCCATGGCTGACGGTGCTCGAAAACGTGCAGATCGGCCTCGAAGCCCAAGGATTGCCACAGAAAGAAATCCATTCGCGTTCGCTTGCGGCAATCGATCTCATCGGTCTGGACGGTTACGAAAGCGCCTACCCGCGCGAGCTTTCCGGCGGCATGCGCCAGCGCGTCGGCTTTGCCCGTGCGCTTGTTGTGCATCCTAACATATTGCTCATGGATGAGCCGTTCTCCGCACTCGATGTGCTGACTGCGGAAAATCTGCGCACCGATTTCCTCGAATTGTGGGAAGAGAACCGGCTTCCCATCAAAGGCGTGATCCTCGTCACGCATAATATCGAGGAGGCGGTGCTCATGTGCGACCGTGTACTCTTATTCTCTACCAATCCGGGGCGCGTGGCGTCCGAGATCAAGATCGATCTGCCGCAGCCGCGCGACCGCAACGATCCCGCTTTCTCCACGCTCGTCGATCGCATCTATGTGGAAATGACGGCACAGGCAGCACACAAGCTTTCACAGCGCAGTGAGCGCATCACGGGCGGCGGCCTCGGCATGATCCTGCCGCATGTTTCACCGAACATCCTTGCGGGCCTCATCGAAACGCTCGCGGCCGCGCCCTATAACGGCAAAGCGGATCTGCCCGACATCGCGTTCGAACAGCAGCTCGAAGTCGACGAACTATTCCCTGTCGCGGAATCGCTGCAATTGCTGCGGCTTGCCGTTCTCGAAGGCGGCGATATCCGCCTCACCGAACCCGGCAAGCGGTTTGCCGAAGCCGAAACCGACGAGCGCAAGCGCATGTTCCGCAGGCTTGTGCTTGTGCATATTCCCATCATGGCGCTCATGCGCCGCGTGCTCGACGAACGTACGACCCACAGTGCGCCTAAGAGCCGCTTTCTCGACGAGCTCGAAGATCACATGTCGCCGGAAGCCGCCGAGGAAACGCTGCGCGCGGTCGTAAGCTGGGGCCGCTTCGCTGAGATTTTCGCTTACGACGACGACACCGGCATGTTCAGCTTGGAGAATCCGAGTTAAACGATTGCATTTTCCCTATTGCCGTCATTATCCGGCCCTGAGCTTTCGCGAAGGGTCCGGATAATCCATTTGTTTTTCAGAAATTTGGATCGCCCGGACAAGTCGTGCGATGACGGAATGTTGTTGTTAAACGTCAATTCTTCGCGCGATCCACGAGCTTGTTCTTCGCAATCCATGGCATCATGGCGCGCAGGCGTTCGCCCACTTCCTCGATGGGATGCGCGGCATTGCGCGCACGCGTCGCTTTGAACGAAGGCTGGCCCGCCTTGTTTTCGAGGACCCAGTCGCGCGCGAACTTGCCGGTCTGGATGTCGTCGAGCACACGCTTCATTTCCGCTTTCGTTTCGGCGGTGATGAGACGCGGGCCCGTGACATACTCGCCATATTCCGCCGTGTTCGACACGGAGTAGTTCATGTTCGCGATGCCGCCTTCATAGATGAGATCGACGATGAGCTTCACTTCATGCAGGCATTCGAAATAGGCCATTTCCGGCGCGTAACCCGCCTCGACCAGCGTTTCGAAACCGGCACGGATCAACTCAACCAAGCCACCGCATAACACCGATTGCTCGCCGAACAGATCGGTTTCGCATTCCTCGCGGAAGCTCGTTTCGATGATGCCCGCGCGGCCGCCGCCGATGGCGCTCGCATAGGACAGGCCGAGATCATGCGCGTTGCCGCTCGCATCCTGATGGATGGCGAGCAGGCACGGCACGCCGCCGCCCTTCTGATATTCGCTGCGCACCGTATGGCCGGGGCCTTTCGGCGCAACCATCGCGATATCGAGATCGCGGCGCGCCTCGATGAGCCGGAAATGGATGTTGAAGCCATGCGCGAACAACAACGCCGCGCCGTTCTTCAGATTGGGCGCGAGATCGCGCGCATAAATGTCCGCCTGCAATTCATCGGGCGTGACCATCATCATCACATCGGCCCATTTGGCAGCCTCGGCATTGTTCATGACGGTGAAGCCCGCGGCCTTCGCCTTGTCGGCGCTGGCGCCGGGGCGCGCCGCGATGGCGACGTCCTTCACGCCGCTGTCGCGCATGTTGAGCGCATGGGCGTGGCCCTGCGAGCCGAAGCCGATGACCGCGACCTTCTTGTTCTTGATGAAATTCAGATCGGCATCCCGATCGTAATAGACACGCATTGATTGCTCCTGAAGAGTGATGGAAAAACTTACATCGCGTCCGGGCCGCGGGAAATTGCGGCGACGCCGGTGCGGCTGACATCGACGAGGCCCAGGGGCCGCATGAGTTCGATGAACTGGTCGATCTTATCGGGCGCGCCCGTGATCTCGAACACGAAGCTCGCATGCGTGGTATCGAGCACGCGGGCGCGGAAGATTTCGGAGATGCGCATGGCTTCCACGCGCTTCTCGCCCGTGCCGGCCACTTTCACGAGCGCCATTTCGCGCTCCACGCCCGGCTTGGCGGTCGTCCAGTTCGTGACACGATGCACGGCGACGAGACGGCCCAATTGCGCCTCAATCTGTTCGATCACCTGCGGCGTGCCGGAGGTGACGATCGTGATGCGGCTCGTGCGCGCGGTGTGATCGACCTCCGCCACCGTGAGGCTTTCGATGTTGTAGCCGCGCCCGGAGAACAGCCCGATGACGCGCGCAAGCACGCCCGCTTCATTGTCCACGAGAATAGCAATCGTGTGACGCTCAACAGCTGCTTTCTGCATCACACAAGCACTTTCCCTTCTTCGCCGACGGCGGAACCGTCATCGGCGTCGGACATGATGAGTTCGTTATGCGCCGCACCCGACGGGATCATCGGATAGCAATTCTCGTTCGGATCGACGCGGCAATCGAACAGCACGGGTTTCTTCACGTCGATCATCTCGCGGATTTTGCCGTCAAGCTCGGCGGGCGTTTCCGCGCGCAGGCCCACGCAGCCGAACGCTTCCGCCATCTTCACGAAATCGGGCAGCGCCTCAGAGTACGAATGCGAATAGCGCCCGCCATGCAGCAATTGCTGCCACTGGCGCACCATGCCCATATATTGGTTATTCAGAATGAAGATCTTGATCGGCAGTTCATACTGCACGGCCGTGGACATTTCCTGCATCGTCATCTGCACGCTCGCCTCACCTGCGATGTCGATGACGAGGCTTTCGGGATGCGCCATCTGCACGCCGACGGCAGCCGGCAATCCATAACCCATCGTGCCGAGGCCGCCGGACGTCATCCAATGGTTCGGCTCTTCGAATTTGAAGCGTTGCGCCGCCCACATCTGATGCTGGCCCACTTCGGTCGTGATGTAGACATCGCGCCCGCGCGTGAGTTCGTAAAGACGATCAATCGCATATTGCGGCTTGATGATCTTGTCGGAATTCTTGAACGCGAGCGAATTTCTCGCGCGCCATTGATCGATCTGTTTCCACCACGCGGCGAGTGCAGCCTGATCCACCTTGCGCTTCTGCGTCTTCCAGAAATGCAGCATTTCCTTCAGCGCCTTCGTCGCATCAGCGACGATGCCGAGATCGACGCGCACATTCTTGTTGATCTGTGCCGCGTCGATATCGAGATGGATTTTCTTCGCATTCGGCGCGAACGCATCGATGCGGCCCGTCACTCGGTCGTCGAAGCGTGCGCCGAGACACACCATCACATCGCAATCATGCATCGCATGATTGGCCTCGTAAGTGCCGTGCATGCCAAGCATGCCGAGCCATTGCGGATCGGAGGCCGGAAACGCGCCGAGACCCATAAGCGTCGACGTCACCGGGAAACCCGTGAGCTTCGCAAGTTCGCGCAGCGCAACGCTCGCCTCCGGCCCCGAATTGATGATGCCGCCGCCCGTATAGAAAATGGGCTTTTTCGCATTCGCCATCATGTCGATGGCTTTCACGATGGCGCCGAGATCGGGATCGGTTTTCGGGCGATAGGTGCGATGGCGCACATTGCCGGGGCCGATATAGGGTCCCTTCTTGAATTGCACGTCCTTCGGGATATCGACAACGACGGGACCGGGCCGCCCCGTGGTGGCAATCTGGAACGCCTCATGCAGCGTGCGCGCGAGATCGTTCACATCCTTCACGAGCCAATTGTGCTTGGTACAGGCGCGCGTGATGCCGACCGTATCGCATTCCTGGAACGCGTCAGTGCCGATGAGGTGCGTGGGCACCTGCCCCGTCAGCACGATAATAGGAATAGAATCCATCAGCGCATCGGTGAGGCCCGTCACGGCGTTCGTGGCGCCGGGACCGGAAGTGACAAGCACCACGCCGGGCTTGCCCGTCGAACGCGCATAGCCTTCCGCCGCATGCGTCGCACCCTGCTCGTGACGGCAAAGCACATGTACGATGCCTTCGGCCGCGAACAGCGCGTCATAGATCGGCAGTACCGCGCCGCCCGGATAGCCGAAAATGTGCTTCACGCCCTGATCCTTCAGCGCGCGGATCACGATTTCGGCACCGCTGATATCGGCACCGGTGTCGGCGGCCACGCCGCCTCTCAAGGAAGTTCCGTCTCTATCCATCTCTCCAGCCCACAAAAGCGAAAGGGGCGTCGCCGCCCCTTCGTCAAGCCACCTGCCGGGGATCGAGGTTATCCTCGCCCGTCAAGCGGCCCGCAAATAAGTACCAGCACGGCGTTCATCGCCTAGCTCCCAAAGTTGGCGGCAAATTAGGGAGAAATGTCCGCGGCGTCAAGAAATATTATTGGGTACCAGCACTGATCTCAGCAATAATATTGCCCAACTCGGCTTCTTTGATCCAGTGCCAATCGGCCATCCTGTTGCGAAACCACGTCAATTGCCGTTTGGCGTATTGGCGCGTGGCGATGACCGCGCGGTCTACGGCCTGTTCTTCGGTGATCTCACCATCGGCAAGCGCCCCCAATTCGCGCAAGCCCAAAATCTTTGCGGCGGGCAGAGAGGGATTGAGACCGCGGATGCTTTGCGCTTCGTCGGGCGCGCCCTGCTCCATCATGCGTGCAAAACGCACGGCGATGCGCTCATGCAAAAGCGCACGCGGCGGATCGAGCACGAAGCGCGCAAGCCGCATTCCGTCGAGCACCGGCATCGTACTGTCCCTCTGCCAATCGGAAAGCGTGCGCCCCGTCGCTTCGAACACTTCATACGCGCGCAATAGACGTTGCGTATCGGTGGGTAGAATCTGCGCCGCTGATTTCGCGTCACGCAATGCAAGCGCTTCATAAAATGTATCGGCGCCATCGCGTACGAATTTTTCGCGCGCGGCTTCACGGACATCCGAAGGGATCGGCGGAATTTCGGCAAGGCCCTCCGTCAGTGCACCGAAATAAAGTCCAGTTCCGCCCGTGAAGATCGGAATGCATCCCGCTTCGCGCGCGACGTTGAGCGCGTCCGAGACATCACGTTGATAGCGCCCCGCGGAATAACGCTCCTGCACGCTCATATGGCCGTAAAGCGCGTGCGGTACGCGCGCCATATCCGCATCGCTCGGCCGCGCGGTGAGGATACGCAATTCGCGATAAACCTGCATCGAATCGGCGTTGACGATGACGCCGCCGATCTCCTCGGCGAGCGACAGCGCCGCAGCCGACTTGCCGCTCGCGGTC